>JAIDJJ010000328.1 GCA_029052265.1 Muribaculaceae bacterium | reverse complement strand
CAGTAACCGGCCTCTGGGGATAGGATGGATTTAGGGAGGTAGTCCATAGCAGAGTCGAACTGCTCTTTAGAGAATGAAAATCTCTCGTCCTAACCGATAGACGAATGGACCGACGCAATCCTTTGTGCCAGCTGCGTCAAGACCGATTGGCCGTCGCATGCTGAAGGAAATATTTTTTCAATCGTTGGCTCAGGAAGCCTTAAGATTACGCAAGCTTGTTGATGTGGAGAGCAAGACCGCTGCAAAGGTTGGCGGCTTTGTTCTTTGAGATGATATTCTTGCGGCCGAGACGCTGAAGAAGAGCGCTGACTTTATTGTAGGCAGCAGTAGCTTCCTCCTTGTCAGTCATTTTGCGCACGCGACGAACAGCGTTGCGGGCGGTTTTTGCCCAGTAGCGGTTCTCAAGTCTTCTCTTTTCCGCCTGGCGAATTCTTTTTAATGATGATTTATGATTTGCCATCTTAAAAGTTGTCTTTCTTTCGGTTTTTAATATTGGTAGCCCATAGCAGAGTCGAACTGCTCTTTAGAGAATGAAAATCTCTCGTCCTAACCGATAGACGAATGGGCCACTAAAGCAACTGTACACACGGTGGGCACATTTTGCGCTGCAAAGTTAGCCCTATTTCAAATAATATCCAAATTTTTTTCAAAAAAAACGCTATTTTTTTTTATTCTTCTCTGTTTTTTCGGTTTTCTGCCCCTCAAATTCGCTTTTTAGAGTGAAAATCGACCTTTTTATATTTATTTTTGTTAATTTTACAAAGGTGACCGCTTTTATCAATTTTGGAAGTAGTCCAGGCTTTTCCCGGGAGGTTGATTCCCTCGAAAATCTGACGAAATCTTGGAAAAGAAAAAGTTTAAACAACTTCAATAGGTGGCATCTGATTTTTTTGAACGCCTGTTTTTACCACGGCATCCATTGCCGATAAAAATTCCACTATATGAAAATCTATTGTAAGAACACATCCGCATACGTAGACGTCCTGGGAGGAGAAAAAGTGATTGACATGCTTCCGCGTCTCGGAAAAAATCTCGGTTTCGAACCAATATGTGCCCTTGTCAACAACAAGGTTGAAGACCTTTGTTTCCCGCTTTATTCCCCCAAGCAGGTTGAATTTGTAGGGAAAGACAATCCTAACGGCAAGCGTGTGTATGTGCGCTCGCTGTGCATGATGCTTTATAAGGCGGTGGAGGAGGTTATGCCGGGTGTCACACTCCGGATAGAGCACTCGATCTCCAACGGAAACTATTGCCGTCTGCTTGACGGCGAGAATGTGGTCAAGATCACTCAGGAAACAGTGGATTGTCTGCTGAGCCATCTTGACAGCCTGATGCATTCCGACATCCCCTTCCGGAGAAAGGAAAGACTGACCAAAGATACAATCGAAATTTTCCGTAAGCAGGGTCTCTCTGCCAAAGTGACCCTGCTTGAGACCCTTCATGAGCTTTATACGACCTATTACCGGCTCGGGAATCTCGCCGACAGTTACTACGGACCGCTCGCACCCACCACAGGTTTTATCCGCGATTTTGATTTGCGCCGATACAAAGACGGCTTCCTGTTGTTTGCCTATTCAAAAGAAGAGACAGACAAGATACTGGAACAGAATCCCCCTCAGGAAAAGATGTATAAGGCATTCACCGACCAGCTTATGTTCAACAAGGTCATCCAGGTCAAGAATGTAGGTGAGCTTAATGTGGCAGTAAAGTCGAGAAGGACAGCTGAGCTGATCAACGTGGCGGAGGCAATGCACGACAAGCTTCTCGGGCGCATAAGCGACGACATAGCCCACAGGCGCAAAGAGGGTGGCGCAGGGATAGTGCTGATAGCCGGTCCGTCGTCATCGGGGAAGACCACCTCCACCAAACGGCTTGCGATACAGCTGATGACGAATCTGATAGTGCCCAAGATGATTTCACTTGATGACTATTTTGTAGACCGTGCGGTCACACCCCGCGACGAAACCGGAGATTATGATTATGAAAGCCTGTATGCGTTGGATCTTGACCGGCTCAACTCCGACCTTTCGCGTCTGCTCAACGGGGAAGAGATCAATCTCCCTACCTATTCGTTCGAGACAGGGAAACGCATCGAGCGTGCAAGACCATTGCGTCTTGATAAAAACGATGTCCTGCTGATAGAGGGTATCCATGGTCTGAATCCGGAGCTGACGCGGTCGATCAACCCTGACGAGGTCTACAAGATATATGTGTCAGCCCTCACGACGCTCAAGATCGACAATCATAACTGGATATCTACATCCGACAACCGTCTGCTCCGCCGTATCGTGCGCGACAACAAGTACCGCCATACCTCGGCGCTTGACACAATCAGGCGTTGGCCAAGCGTCAGAAGGGGTGAAGAGAAATGGATTTTCCCTTTCAGTGAAAATGCCGACGCCACCTTCAATTCCTCATTGATATTCGAGCTTGGAGTGATGAAACCCTATGCCGAGCCCGTACTGAGGGATGTGCCGCGTGATTTGCCGGAATATGCCGAGGCATTCCGCCTTTTGCGTCTGCTGAGCTATTTCGATCCGATCCCGGCAGATCAGATCCCGACCACTTCCCTGCTCCGGGAATTTCTCGGCGGCTCCTCTTTCCGTTATTGAAAAGGGCCCCTCCCCTTCCGGCGACAGCCGTGCCTGACACATCGGGCACGGCTGTCGCCTGTTAATGGCGCCAAAGCGAGCCGGAATCTAAGAGGAATTAAAAGAGTCTTGAAATTTTTTTTGTAATTTTGCATAATTCCGGATTTGGCGACGCTTATGCGGGGTCCGCCTCAATGTGGCTGTCGGAGTCCGGGGAGCCGCATATGCGGGAGGAATTGTAGCAGGTATTCGCCTGCGCATATAAATATCAGTCAGGATGAAGGATTTTACCGAAACCGATATAGAGCGTATAGAACAGCTCATAGAGAATCAAGACAGGGATGCGGCACAGAATGAGGTGAAGGAACTCCATGCCGCCGACATCGCCGAGCTCTTCCAGTCGCTAAACCTGCGGCAGGCGGAATGGCTTTTCAATCTTATTGAAGACAATGAGAAGAAGGCAGACGTGCTGATGGAGCTTGATGAGGATGACCGAAAGAAAGTGCTTGAGGGGATGGACCCGGAGCAGATCGGACACTTTATCGACCTTCTCGACACGGACGATGCCGTCGACCTGATCCAGGAGCTTGACGAAGAAGACCGTGATGAGGTGATCCAGCACATCGACGATGTGGAGCAGGCGGGAGATATCGTAGACCTTCTGCAATATGACGAGGACACAGCCGGCGGTCTTATGGGCACGGAGATGATCGTGGTCAACGAGAATCTTTCCATGCCGGATTGTCTTCGGGAGATGCGGCGTCAGGCGGAAGACCTCGATGATATCTATTACGTATATGTGGTGGACGACGACAACCGTCTCAGAGGTGTTCTCCCATTGAAAAAGATGATCACCCATCCGTCGGTTTCCAAGATAAAGCATGTGATGGAGGAGCTTCCGGTATCGGTGCGTACCGACACCCCGATAGATGAGGTGGCGATCGACTTTGAGAAATATGACCTCGTGGCGATGCCAGTAGTAGACAGCATCGGGCGTCTTGTGGGTCAGATCACGGTGGACGACGTCATGGACGAGGTTCGTGAGCAGAGCGAACGCGACTATCAGCTCGCATCCGGTATATCGTCGGACGTGGATGCCTCCGACTCTGTCTTCGCACAGACGAAGGCGCGTATACCATGGCTTCTGATCGGGATAATCGGAGGGATTGTCAACTCCCTTATATTAGGTGGGTTCGAGGCGCAGATAGCAGCCGTGACGGCTCTTGCGATATTTATCCCGCTGATAGGTGGCACAGGCGGAAATGTCGGTGTGCAGGCATCCGCTATTGTGGTGCAAGGTCTTGCCAACGGCAGGCTCGACATTAAAAACGCCACCACCCAGATCGGCAGGGAATTTCTTGTGGCGATGATGAACGCCGTGGTCATTTCCGGAGTCGTGTTCCTGTATATATTCTTTACGCAGCCGGCGGGAGTGAAATATACGGTTTCGTTTGCTGTGGCGGCGTCGCTCTTCGCCGTTGTGATTTTCGCGACGGTGTTCGGCACTCTGGTGCCACTTACTCTTGAGCGGCTTAAAATCAATCCCGCCCTTGCCACCGGACCGTTCATACAGATCACCAATGACGTGGTCGGTCTGCTTATTTACGTAGGCATGTCTACCTGGATGCTTTCAGTTTTCGGATAACCCCACCTCCCCTTTCAAAATTAAATCATGGCAAAGATAGCAGAAACCCCCTTGATGCTCCAGTATCTGGAGATGAAAAAGAAACATCCTGATGCAATACTTCTTTTCAGGGTCGGCGACTTTTATGAGACCTTTTGTGAAGACGCCATCGCGTCGAGCGAGATTCTGGGAATCACCCTCACGCGGCGAGCCAATGGAAAGGCGCAGTCGGTAGAGCTTGCCGGATTCCCGCATCATGCACTCGATTCATATCTGCCGAAGCTTGTCAGGGCGGGTCGTCGTGTGGCTATTTGTGAGCAACTGGAAGACCCGAAGCTTACAAAGAAGCTTGTAAAGAGAGGAATCACAGAGCTGGTCACACCCGGAGTCAACACTTCGGCGGGAGCTTTGCAGGCAAAGGAGAACAATTTCCTTGCGGCGCTGCATATAGCCAAGAAAAGTGTGGGAGTGGCATTCCTCGATATTTCCACAGGGGAATTTCTGTGTGCGGAAACAAGCCCCGAGGAAGCGGACAAACTTCTCTGCAGCATGGCACCCAAGGAATTGCTCCGCATGCGCGGCACGCGCGAATTTTGTACAGCCAATATCACCCATAAATGCAGTGTGTTTGAACTGGATGACTGGGTCTACACGTCAGACGCGGCAGAAGAGAGGCTGCTAAAGCAGTTCTCTACCTCGACATTGAAGGGTTTTGGGGTGGATGACCTTCCTGCCGGAATAATAGCTGCGGGAAGTATACTTTATTATCTCGACATAACGAGTCATACCCGAATATCCCATATCACCTCCCTTAGCCGTATAGACAACCGCTGTTATATGCATCTTGACAGGTTCACGATACGCAACCTTGAGCTTGTCGACACCATGAGCCCGGAAGGCAAAAGTCTGTTGCAGGTCATCGACAAGACGGTGTGCCCGATGGGGGCGCGTCTGTTGCGCCGATGGGTGCTTCTCCCCCTTCTTGACCTGAAGTCGCTGAAATCGCGACAGGATGCTGTCGACGTGTTTTTTCAAGACAGCGACTTGCGCGGTGTGGCAAGAGATGCCGTAAGGCGTACGGGTGACATAGAACGTCTCGGCGGGCGTGTGGCATCCGGAAAGATTTCTCCCAGGGAAATGCTTCAGCTTGCCGACGGTGTGAGGGGAGCCTCCGACCTGTGCCGGGTCTTAAAAGCCTCGGAAAAAGAACCGTTGAAGGCATTGTCTGCCGGGATGAGCGATATAAGCGATATTGCGGAATGGATCATGTCGACAATATGTCCGGATGCGCCCAACGGTTTCGGGAAATCGCCGGTGATAGCCGGAGGTGTAGACCGGGAACTGGATGAGCTGAGGGAGCTGCGCGCCAACAGTCACGATGCGTTGCTGGCAATACAGACCAGGGAGATAGAGAACACCGGCATCACTTCTCTCAAGATACACTTCAACAATGTTTTCGGATATTATCTTGAGGTGCGCAACACCCATAAGGATAAGGTGCCGGAACATTGGATACGAAAGCAGACCCTTGTCAGCGCCGAACGCTACATCACTCCGGAGCTGAAAGAGTATGAGGAAAAAATCATGGGGGCGGAAGAGAGGATAGCCGCCATTGAAGACCGCATATATAAGGCTCTGTTGGAACGTATCAACACGCGGTTCTCAGATCTTCACGCGAATGCCGGAGCCGTGGCAGCCGCCGACTGTCTGCTGTCGTTTGCGGAGGTGGCGGCAGAATATAACTATGTGATGCCGCAGATGGAGACAACCGGAGTGCTATCCATAACAGAGGGGCGCCATCCGGTAATAGAGAGGACGATGGCTCCCGGAGAGAGCTACGTCTCGAACTCGGTCTCACTTGATCCCGACGTTTGCCAGATAATGATGATAACGGGTCCAAACATGAGCGGTAAGTCAGCGTTGTTAAGACAGACAGCCCTGATAGTCCTGCTCGCCCAGATCGGATCTTTTGTGCCTGCGGCAGGGGCGCGTATCGGAATCGTAGACAAGATTTTCACCCGTGTCGGTGCAAGCGACAATATATCTTCGGGAGAGTCCACATTCATGGTGGAGATGAACGAGGCTGCGGCAATTCTCAACAACATGAGCGAAAGGTCGCTGATACTGTTTGATGAGCTTGGCAGGGGCACTTCCACCTACGACGGCATTTCCATAGCATGGTCTATAGTGGAGCATATCCATGAGAACGGTAAATGCCGTCCCAAGACTCTTTTTGCCACACATTACCATGAGCTTAACGAAATGGAGAAAAATTTTGGCAGGATAGCCAATTTTAATGTCTCCGTGAAAGAGATAGGGGGTAAGGTGGTGTTTTTGCGCAAGTTGGAGAAAGGTGGTTCGGAGCATAGCTTCGGCATACACGTGGCAAAGCTTGCGGGGATGCCCCCGTCGATCATAAAAAGGGCAAATCAAGTGCTTGAGAAGTTGGAGGAGGCGTCTAAAGGTGTCGACAGCAACAAGGGAGGCGGTGTCGGTAAGGGAGCCGTGGCAGATCTTGCGCCCCGGAGCGAAGGTTACCAGATGAGTTTCTTTCAGCTTGAAGATCCACTTCTTTCACAGATACGCGATACGTTGCTTGACGTGAATGTGAACAACCTCACCCCTATCCAGGCACTCAACATGCTTAATGATCTTCAGGGATTGCTTACCGGCAAACAATGAAGATAAGGCAGATAAAACACCGGTGGAAATAAGGTATATACGTGCCCGTATGATTGTCATATCTTACGGGCGCGTATCATTTTGCCGGCGAGGATTTGAACTGATAAATAATGCTGCATTAAAACATACTCTTAACATTTTTTGTGGGAAGGAGTCTAAACCCTGAAAAGGGTGTTGCGTTTATATTTTGTCGAAAATCAGAAGAATCATTATATTAAATGTGATAATCATTATGGAAACAGTAAATTATAAAGAGCAGGCTATTGATGCAGCAAAATCGAGTATGGCGTCGGCAGAAGAAGCATGTGGCGACGCGGTGAAGGATCTTAAACAACAGTCGGAATCTGTAAAGGAAGATGCGCGTTCCCAGATGGCGGGACTTAAGGAAAGTGCCGGAGAGAAGATCGCGCAAGCCCAATCGGCGGCTGCAGATAAAATTGCAGATTTGAAAGATGCGGCAGGTCAGAAGGTTGAAGACCTGAAAGACGCGGCGGCAGTCAAGGCTGCGGAGCTGAAAGATGCAGCTTCCCGGCAGGCGGCAAAACTGCAGGAGCAAGGAGAGCAGCTGCAGGATAATGTGGCTGAAAAAGCCGCCGCCTTAAAGGACCAGGCGCAAGAGACAGGTAAAGCGATAAAAGAAAAAGCGTCGGGAGTGTTCGACAAGCTGAAAGGTAAAGCCGCCGACCTGCTACATGAAGGGGCGGGAAAACTCTCGGACCTTGCAGATAAGATTGATTGATGTGAAGTCCGGTCGGATGGGAAACTTCCGGACAGAGATAACAAATTAGAGCCTGTGTCGTAAGATGTACACAGGCTCTTGTGGTGTGTGTCCTGACCAATGTCTGCCTTATCGTAGCGAGTTTCAGTATTCCGGTCAGTGGGGTCAGGTTCCGCCGAGATGCCGTTTTTTTAGACATTGTCGATAAAATGTAGATAAGTTTTAAGACGAAAGTGAAATTTTTAATGTTTCAGATTTGCAAATTGTATACAATTTTAACTAACTTTACATTTTGAAATAAAATACTGGAGTTTATTGAAATGTCTGACACCTCTTATCATATTCCTGCGCTACTCAACGAAACTATTAATCTGTTGGATATCAAACAGGACGGCACATATTTAGACGCCACATTCGGTGGCGGCGGTCATTCGCGTGCCATTTTAGACGCGCTGGATGAAAGTGGACGGCTCTTTTCTTTCGATCGGGATATGGACGCCTATGCCAACCGCATAGATGATTCCAGGTTTACATTTGTGCATTCCAACTTCCGGTTTATCGAAAACTTCATGCGCTACTATCATGCCGGAAAGATCGACGGTGTGCTTGCCGACCTCGGGGTCAGTTTCCATCATTTTGATTCCGGAGAAAGAGGATTCTCTTTCCGTACGGACGCGCCGCTCGACATGAGAATGAACCGGAATGCCGTGCGTACCGCCGCCGATATACTGGCAGACTCCGATGAATCAGAGCTGAGAAGGATCTTTAATTCCTATGCAGATCTGAAATGTCCTGGAAAAGTGGCGAAATCGATCATAAAGGCACGTTCCCTTTCACCAATAGAGACCACATTCCAGCTTACTTCCGCGGTACGTGGCTCAATAGATGTGCGACAGGAAAAAAAAGAGCTTGCCCAGGTGTTTCAGGCGTTGCGCATAGAGACCAATGATGAAATGGGCGACCTCAGGAGGTTTCTTATGGCAGTGCCGGAAGTTTTGCGCAAGGGAGGCAGACTGGCAATCCTCACTTACCATTCCATAGAAGACCGAATGGTAAAGAACTTCATGAAGACCGGAAATGTAGACGGAGTGGAAGACAAGGATTTCTTCGGACGAGTGAGCTCTCCCTGGAAACTTATCACCCGCAAACCCGTGGAGCCCTCTCCGTCGGAAGTTGAGTCAAACCCCCGGTCGAGAAGCGCCAAGCTGCGTGTGGCGGAGTTTATAGGAGATGTCGATGAATAACCCGGTAAAAATGATAACTGTATAACTCTACTCTTCAACTCTCTCTTATAATGGCAGAAACAGATATACATATAGATAACCAAAAGAAACCCAACCTTAAGCGTCCCGCTCCGACATGGATGGAAGACGTGCGCTACGGACGTTCGCTATCCGTGGAATTTTTCAAGCGCAACGCTTGGCTCCTGATGGTATTTGTAGTGGCTCTCCTATCATTGATGGGGTTACGCTACAAGACCAAGACAAAGATGGAGGAGATCAAGCGCCTGAGGGTGGAACTGCAGAGGGCTGAGAGCTCCAAGCTGCAGGAGAAAGCGGCATATATGTCGCTAATACGCGAAACCGAGATGAAAAGAATGGTGGAAGAAAAAGGTCTCGGATTGGAATTTCAGGAATTTCCACCCTATCAGCTGGAATTAATCAACGACTGACAAACATCAACGCCGCACATGACCGCTAAAACTAAAAAACGCAAGGGCCAGACCAATAAGAACCATATTCTTTTCAGATATGGTCTTATCACTGTTGCCTTCATGATTTTTTCTATTGCAGTGGTGGTAAAGCTGTTTGATACTACTGTTATAGAGGCGCCGCAATGGAATGAGCGCGCCCGGAAAGAACTTTCGAAGACTACGGTGATCCCCCCTGAAAGGGGCAACATACTTGCATCGAACGGTAATATCCTCGCCTGCAATCTTAAGGTATATGACATAAAACTTGACCTGCGTCATAATAAAATCCCCAAGGATATAATATGGGCAAAAATCGACAGCCTCGCAGATTCTCTCGACTATCATTATCCAAGAGTGAGAAACCTGACACAGCATCCTGACACATTCAAGAAATACACTTGGCACAGGCGTCTGAAAAAAGAACTTGACAAGGATCCTAATAAACGGACCAGGGCGTTGCGTATCGCGCAGAAGAAAACCCTGGAAGATTTCGAGCGCATCCGGAATTTCCCCTTTCTGAAAGATTTCAAGGGAAGGGGATTCCGCATTCCCATCTATAAAGAGGAAAAGAATGTCAGGATCTATCCGTATGGCAGAATGGCTTACAGGAGTATAGGCAGAGTGAATGAAAATTTCAATACAGGAGAGTTTCATGGCTATTCAGGTCTTGAGAAAGACCTGGACTCCATGCTTTACGGCAAACCGGGCATAGCCAAGAAAGTCGCCCTTACTTCAAGTATCGGCAACTGGGTGACTGAGCCTCCGGTGAGGGGATTTGATATCCTGACCACCATCGACATTGATCTTCAAGATATGCTTGAGGAGGAGCTGCTCAACATCTGTCAGGATTCCGGAGCCGAATGGGGCACAGCGATCCTGATGGAAGTGGAGACAGGAGAAATAAAAGCGATCTCCAATATAGAGCTTCTTGAGAACGGCACCTACGGCGAGGCGCTCAACCGGGCTGTGCTTCCGTTTGAGCCGGGATCCGTCATGAAGCCTATATCAATGATGATCGCTTTTGAAGACGGCTTGGTCAAGGATGTGAACGATATGATCGATTGCAGTCCTTTCCAGCGGACAAGCGATCCGCATGCGCCCGGGGTTAAAAGTATGAAACAGGTGATAGAAATGTCGTCAAACACCGGGATTGCACGTGTGATTTTTAGAGGTTATGCCAACGATCCTTCACTTTTCCATGACCGTCTCAGTTCAATAGGTTTTTTTGAGCCTATGCACAGCGGTATTGCCGGTGAGTGTGTGCCGCGTATAAGGAAGCTGCTGCCTCAGGATTCCCGTGGCAACAATATCACCCTGACGGCGCGTCATCTCGACCTTGCCCGGCAGGCTTACGGATATAATACAGAGATCCCCCCTCTTTACACGTTGTCGGTCTATAATGCCATAGCCAACGGAGGGAGATACGTCCGTCCGCATCTCGTGAGGTCGCTGATAGATGAAAACGGCAGAGACTCGATACTTCCTATCGACTATATCAGAGACAAGATATGCTCCCGCGAGACAGCGGAGAAGGTCAAGATATGTCTTCGTGAAGTGGTATGGGGAGAGCATGGCACCGCCAGAATGGTTCGGGATGACAGGGTGGAAGTAGTAGGCAAGACCGGAACCGCCTATCCTGTTGAAAAGGGTGTGTACAACCAATCTAAGCGGCGTTATGCATTTGCCGGCTTTTTCCCATATGACAATCCCCGTTATTCGTGTATGGCACTTGTGCTTGGACCTTCCGGCACCAGTGCTAACCGCACTTCAGGACAGGTGGTGAAAAATATGGCAGTCAAGATGTTTGCGAGAGGCATGCTTAACAATACGTCGTCTTTTACAGGAGAAAAAGCGTCGGATGTCCCGATCTTTTCCGCCTCGGAGAAATACACCTCATCCGAGTTGCTTCCTTCCCTCGGCATAACGAGGTCAAAAAAAGTGAAAGCAGCTGCGGAAAACCACAATTCAAATACAGTTCCCAACGTTATCGGATATGATGCCCCCACGGCAGTGATGTTGCTTGAGCAGCGCGGACTTGACGTAATTATCCGCGGTTCGGGCAGGGTCGTGTCGCAATCCATTCCGCGAGGCACCCCAATAAAGCAGGGAGGCAAGATTGTGCTTGATCTGCACATTTAATCAAAATTCAAGAAATTAAAACCGCTACACATATGACTTCTAAATTATCAACCTTACTCAAAGACATCGACGTAATTGAGATAATAGGAGAGACAGACAAAAATATAACCGCCCTTGAAAGCGACTCGAGGAAGGTGGAAAAAGACGGCATGTTTGTTGCTGTCAGAGGAGTGACCAACGACGGACACAAATATATTCCGGTCGTGGCAAGCGCCCATGTGGCTGCGATAGTCTGCGAGGAGCTCCCCGCGACTTTCGAGAAGGGTATCACTTATGTGCATGTGGCAGACTCTGCGGAGGCTCTCGGGAAACTTGCTTCCGCATGGTATTGCCATCCATCTTCAAAACTGAAGCTTGTCGGAGTGACCGGCACCAATGGGAAAACCACAACCGCCACCCTGCTCTATGAGATGGCGCGTCTTGAAGGGTTTAAGGCAGGGTTGCTGTCGACAGTATGCAATTATGTGGGAGACAGAGCGGTGCCCACCACGCATACCACTCCGGATCCTTTGACCTTGAACGCACTGCTTTCGGAAATGGTAGAAGAGGGATGTGAATATGCCTTCATGGAGGTTTCCTCACATTCGACAGCACAGAAGAGAGTGGCAGGTCTTCGCTTTGCGGGGGGTATATTCACCAATCTGACACGCGACCATCTTGACTATCACGGCACAGTGGAGAACTATATGAAAGCAAAGAAGGCATTTTTCGACATGCTTCCGCCGGATGCTTTCGCCCTTACTAATGCCGATGACAAGAACGGGGCGTATATGGTACAGAACACCAAGGCGAAGGTTTATACATATTCCTTGCGTTCGGATGCCGATTTCAGGGGGAAGGTGCTTGAGACCCGTCTTGACGGCACACTGATGCTTCTGAACGGCAGGGAGGTCGAAGTGCAGTTTACCGGGAAATTCAATGCCTACAACCTTACAGACGTCTACGGGGCATCGCTGCTGACCGGGTTTGATCCGGAGGAGGTTCTGGTCAACATGAGCCGCCTTGTGCCGGTGGCGGGACGTTTCCAGCCGTTCCTTTCAAAAGACGGGGTCGCAGCCATAGTGGATTACGCCCACACCCCCGACGCGCTTGTGAACGTGCTCGACACCATTCGTGAAATAGTAGGGGCAGACGGAGAGATAATTACCGTGGTGGGAGCCGGAGGCAACCGCGATCACGGCAAGCGCCCGATGATGGCACAGGAGGCGGCTTGCCGCAGCGATTATCTGTACCTCACAAGCGACAATCCCCGCAATGAAAATCCGGAAGATATAATATCCGATATGAGAGCGGGGCTCAACCGCGATGAACTCAGCCGTACGGAATGCATCACAGACCGACGCGATGCTATACGCAAGGCGATACTGCGCGCCCGTCCCGGCACGGTAGTGCTTGTGGCAGGGAAAGGTCATGAGACATATCAGGAAATCAACGGGGTGCGTCATCATTTCGACGACCGCGAGGAAGTGAAGGCAGCAATTGAAGAAAGGAAATAAAGCCGGAATAAGAAATGATATATTCGCTTTTTAAACTTCTCCAGGATGTGGATATCCCCGGAGCCCGTCTGATGGACTATATCACTTTCCGGGCAGGGATGTCGTTCGCTCTCGCAATGGTCATAGCCCTGATATTCGGGAAATATATCATCCGCAGGCTGCAGAAGATGCAGGTAGGGGAAGTGGTCCGTAACTTAGGACTTGAAGGACAGATGAAAAAGACAGGCACCCCGACCATGGGTGGCATAATAATAATCCTGTCTATCCTTGCTCCGTGTCTATTGCTGGGCAATCTTTCCAACATATACATGATACTGATGCTTGTCGCCACCGTCTGGATGGGTTCTATCGGATTTCTTGACGATTACCGCAAACTGAAGTATCATAACAAGGACGGTCTGCAGGGTAAATACAAAGTTATAGGTCAGGTGGGACTCGGATTGCTTGTTGGCATCACGATGTGGCTGTCACCGTCGATAGTGATGAGCCGCAGTGTAAGCGATGTGAGGCATCCTGAAGGTAAGAATATTGTCGTAATCGGGGATGAAGACGGCTCCGGCACAATATTTGTGGCAGAAAGTGTGTCGGGAGAAGGTATCACCTACCCTCGCCCGGAAAAGACGCCCCAGACGACCATCCCGTTTGTAAAAAACAATAATTTCAATTATGAATGGCTTACCGGATGGATCCACGACAAGAACATAGCCAACACACTTGGCTGGCTGGTGTTTGTATTTGTCGTGATCATAGTTGTCACGGCTGTTAGCAACGGCGCCAACCTTACGGACGGGCTTGACGGACTTTGTGCCGGTACATCCGCGATAATAGGTGTGGCGCTTGCAATCATGGCTTATCTGGGAGGCAATGTGATATATTCGGGATATCTGAACATCATGTATATTCCCGGCAGTGAGGAACTGGTGGTGTATGCGGCAGCTTTTATAGGAGCACTTGTAGGCTTCCTGTGGTATAACGCATTTCCGGCACAGGTATTTATGGGCGACACCGGAAGCCTGACAATCGGAGGCATACTTGCGGTGTTTGCCATCCTGATACGTAAGGAATTGCTGATCCCGGTGTTGTGTCTTATCTTCTTTATCGAAGACTTGTCGGTGATAATGCAGGTAGGATATTTCAAATATACCAAGAAGAAATATGGAGAAGGGAGGCGTATCTTCAAAATGACACCCCTGCATCATCATTTCCAGAAGGCTGGCGACAGTTCGATAAGGTGTCTTGTCAACTTTCCGAAAGTGCCGGTTCCGGAATCCAAGATAGTGACAAGATTCTGGATCGTAGGTATTCTGCTTGCCACGCTTACCTTTGTTACCCTGAAGATACGCTGATCGCGGGTGTCAACCCCTTGAGTCGGCAGATATCATAACAGCGATTCTCTCTATACAACAGAAACTAAATATATATCCAGTGAGTATAAACAAACACAATATAGATACCGACGGACGTCTTGTGGTGCTCGGCGGTGGAGAAAGCGGAGCCGGCGCGGCTGTGCTCGGTAAGGAGAAAGGGATGGATGTGTTTCTTTCAGATATGGGCACAATCCCGTCAAAATACAAGGAATTGCTTGATCGTCACGGCATATCCTATGAAGAATGCGGTCATAGTGAAGAAAAAATACTTTCAGCCGATGTCGTGGTGAAAAGCCCCGGTATTCCGCCTTATGCCCCGATGGTTGAGAAAATTGTGGCAAAAGGGATTCCCGTCTTGTCGGAAATAGAATTTGCGGCAGGTTTCACGGATGCAAAGATGGTGTGTATCACAGGTTCTAACGGAAAGACCACCACTACCCTTCTCACTTATCATATTTTAAGCAAGGCGGGTCTTGATGTCGGGCTTGCAGGAAACGTCGGGAAAAGTCTCGCGCTTCAGGTGGCTACAGATCCTCATGAGATCTATGTGATAGAGTTGTCCAGTTTCCAATTGGAAAACATGTACAGGTTTAAAGCCAACATCGCAGTTATCATGAATATCACCCCGGATCATCTTGACCGCTATGACCACAAGATGGAGAATTATGTGGCTGCGAAATTCAGGATTCTTCAGAACCAGACCAAAGACGACTATTTCGTATATTGGCAGGACGATCCGGTAATAAGGGAGCAGATCGCGCATGTCCAGAGCGAGGCGCTTATGCTTCCGTTCGGTATCGATAAGGAAGAAAACACGGCGGCATTTGTCGAAGACGGGATTATTCATTTCGCGGTGCCCGGAGATGTGTGGGAAATACCCCGCGACAGGCTTTCGTTGCCCGGACTGCATAACTTATATAATTCCATGGCGGCCGGTATCTCTGCATCGGTCCTGAATATCAAGAAAGAACATATCAGGTCAGCGCTTGAAGATTTTGAGGCAGTTGAACATCGTCTCGAATATGTGGCTACCGTAGATGGAGTGAGATATGTCAATGATTCCAAGGCGACCAATGTCAATTCCACCTGGTATGCACTGGAAAGCATGACGACCCCTACGGTACTGATACTTGGGGGCAAAGACAAGGGGAATGATTACTCAGAGATAGAGGAGCTGGTTTCCCGGAAAGTGAAGGCTATAGTGTGCATGGGGCTGCATAATGAGAAACTTATGGAGTTTTTCTCAGGAAAAGTGGAACAGATCGCCGATACGGATTCACTTGAAGGGGCGCTCGAAGCTTGCCGGAAATTTGCAAAAGAGGGTGATACGGTGCTATTGTCGCCATGTTGCGCAAGTTTTGACCTCTTCAAAAGCTATGAAGACCGGGGAGATCGGTTCAAGGCAGCTGTCAGGGCAATGCAGCAGACTATATAGGTGGATTCATGCCACATGGAATATATATAAAAGATAATGACATTCACGCTATCAAATTATGGAAACAAACAACGAATCTTTGTCGCAGCGCCTCACAATAAAAGAGACAGTAGACGGGATTGCCGTGGGGCGGACTCAGGAACGCCGTTCCAAACGTCCTATATCTGCATCAGTCAGGCAGAAACCTGACACATATATCTGGGGTATCTACATAATGCTTCTTCTGGTTTCGGTGATCGAGCTTTTTTCAGCATCGAGCGCCGAAGTTTCAGGAGCTAATGTCTATATGCCCCTTATAAGGCACGGGATTTTTCTGGTGCTCGGACTTGGGCTTGTCCTGGCGTTGCAGAACACTCATTATGGCTATTTCAGCCGTTTCGCATGGTTTCTGGCACTTGTCTCCCTTGGGCTGCTTATGTTCTCTAATTTCTTCGGCATAGAGATCAACGGTGCCCAGCGTGCGATAAATATAGCCGGCTTTACCATTCAGCCGGCAGAGATCGTCAAACTGACTGTAGTTATGCTTCTCGCCACAATCCTCGGGAGGCATCAGCAGCCGCGAGGCGTTTCTACCCGAGGTATGGTTGAGGCAGCCGTGGTGGTGATTGTGTTCGGCGGATGTCTATGGAAAAACGGTCTGACCAATACCATATTGCTGTTCGGGGTCAGTCTTTCTATGTTTCTGATAGGAGGGATGAAATGGAAAAAGTTTCTTCTTATACTCTGTGTCTACGGCATCTGCGGAGGGATCCTGTATATAATCAAATATCAGGATGACAGAAAGAGTGAATTTGATTCAGTGGTACAGACCGAGCAGACCGCCTCGGGAGATAATAACGGGCGTGCGGAGACGCATAAAGGGCGAATAAGCAGGTTTCTTGAAGGGGTTCATCCCAATGATCCTATCGACGATTATAACCGGCAGGTTGTATTTGCCAAGATCTCGCAGGCGAACGGCGGCGTCCTAGGTCAAGGTCCGGGCAATTCCCGGGAAAGCGCCCGTCTGCCGCTTGCATTTTCTGACTATATCTATTCAATTATTGTGGAAGACACAGGTTTTGTGGGTGGTGTTTTTCTGCTCGTCCTTTATCTGTTTCTTCTTGCCCGCGCCGGTCGTATCGCCTATAAATGTTCGCGGGCATTCCCGGCATTCCTTATAATGGGTTGTGCGGTGCTGATTGTGTTCCAGGCATTGGTGCACATGGCAATAGTTACCGGTCTGTTCCCGGTCAGCGGTCAGCCGTTGCCATTGATTTCCAAAGGAGGCACGTCGGTGCTTGTGATGTCGGCGGCAATCGGCATCATGCTCTCCGTGAGCAGGTTTGCCGTGACAAGTGGCAATAAGAGTGAAATAAAACAGGAAATAAAAGAATTGCCGGAAGATATGCAGGCAGCGAATTTCTCCGGACAATTAAACGATACATCCAGATGACAGACACCAATATCAAGGCTTCGGACAGTAACAGACGAATGCCGAGAGTATTAATAAGCGGCGGCGGCACCGGGGGACACATCTTCCCTGCCCTGTCGATAGCAGACGCGTTGCGGGAACGTATAAATCCCGAGATATTGTTTGTTGGCGCAGACAACCGTATGGAAATGACGCGGGTCCCGGCGGCAGGTTATGAGATAGTCGGGCTTCCTGTGGCGGGATTCGACCGGAAGCGGCCTTGGAGAAACATAGGGGTTCTATTCAAATTATTCAAGAGCCTTCGGATGGCTAAAAAAATTGTCAGGGATTTTAAGCCCGATATCGCTATCGGAGTCGGGGGATATGCTTCCGGTCCTACCTTGAAAGCCGCCGAAAAAGCCGGAATACCTGTTTTGTTGCAGGAGCAGAACTCATATGCGGGAGTTACCAATAAATTGTTGGGAAAGAAGGCACAGAAGATATGTGTGGCTTATGACGGGATGGAAAGGTTTTTCCCTGCCGAAAAAATAGTCAAGACCGGAAATCCTATCCGCAAAGCCCTTTTGGACAGCCGGAAGACAGAGAAAGAAGCGCGGGAATCATTCGGGTTGGATCCTGCACGCACCACCTTGCTGGTGGTGGGAGGAAGCCTTGGCGCCCTGACAATCAACGAGAGTCTTGAAAAGGGTCTCAGAAGACTCTCCGATCAAGGGATACAGGTCATATGGCAGACCGGAAAAAATTTCGGAGACAGAGGATTGTCTGCTGCAAAGAATATCAAAGGGGTGGTTGTGACCCCGTTTATAACCGATATGGCAGGTGCATATAAGGCTGCCGACCTTGTAATAGCCCGTGCCGGGGCAGGCACTATCAGTGAGCTTCAGGTGCTTGGCAAGCCCGCCATCCTTGTCCCGTCGCCCAATGTTGCGGAAGATCATCAGACGCACAATGCCCTGGCACTGACAGCTTGCGGCGCGGCGGAAATGGTGAAAGACATTGATGCTCGGGAGACACTTGTGGCTACTGCCATAAAAATGATATCCGACAAGGGGCGTCTTGCCGATATGTCGGAAAAAGTATTGTCAATGGCACTCCCCGGGAGCGACAGCGCCATTGCCGAGGAAGTGATAAGAATAATCAAAGAAAACTCACGATGGAAACCAATATAAGCCAACCGGCAGACTCATCCTTTAAGAATCTGTATTTTGTGGGTGCAGGAGGTATAGGGATGGCAAATCTCGAACGTTATTTCCTGAGCCGGCATCACAATGTGGCGGGATATGACCGCACCCCTTCCCTTCTCACCCAACAGCTTGAGCAGGAAGGCGTGATAATTACGTATACCGATTCTCCAGAAGAGATTCCGGCAGCTTTCAGGAGTCCTTCCGACACCTTGGTGGTCTACACCCCGGCGGTGCCCTCCGACAGCCCTATCCTGACGTGGTTCAGGGAAAACGGCTTTGAAGTGGTTAAAAGAGCTGCGTTGCTTGGCAAGATAACCCGCAGTACAAAAGCGATATGTGTGTCGGGATCTCACGGTAAAACGACTACATGCTCAATGATAGCCAATATCTTAAGGGGATCTGAAGTCGGGTGTAACGCCTTTCTGGGTGGCATATTGCGCAACACCGGGAGCAATCTTGTGCTAAGCCGAGGTTCGGAATGGTCGGTGATAGAGGCAGATGAATACGACCGTTCTTTCCACCAGCTCTCCCCTTGCATAGCCATAGTGACGTCAGTAGATCCGGATCATCTCGACATATACGGAGACGAGGCGGGATATCTGGAAGGTTTCGCCCATTTCACCTCCCTGATACGTCCCGGAGGGATACTGTTGGTTCATACCGGGCTTAAGCTTCATCCGCGGCTCCGGGACGGGGTCCGTCTCATGACTTACAGCGGCGGCAACGAAGGCGACTGGCATGCCGAAAACATTGTTTACGGCGAAGGGTCGTTGAGATTTGATCTTGTGGGGCCCGATATGAAAATAGCCGGCATAGAGGTCGGGGTTCCTGTTGAGATCAATATTGACAATGCCGTGGCAGCCGCTGCGGCATCTCTGGCGGCGGGCGCGGGAGCTGATGATATCAGGGAAGGGTTAAAGACATTCAGGGGAGCCAAGCGCCGTTTTGAGGTCATACTTGACGGCAAGGACGGGAGCACCGCGCTTATAGACGACTATGCACACAGTCCCAACGAAGTCAAGGCTTCAATCAGATCAGTCAAGAAACTCTATCCAGGCAGGAAACTGAGTGTCATCTTCCAGCCGCATCTGTATACGCGCACCCGAGATTTCGCCAAAGAATTCGCGTCATCGCTTTCGGAAGCAGATGAAGTCATCATGCCGGAGATCTATCCGGCTCGAGAACTTCCGATCCCGGGAGTAGACTCTTCGTTGATTCTCAAAGATGTCACATCTCCTTCAAAATGCTATTGTGAGCGAAAAGATTTGCTAAATATGATAAAAAATCGTAACTTTGACATCGTGATGACGTTGGGCGCCGCTGATCTTGACAGGCTGCTCCCCGACATCGAAAAAATAATAATGGGTAAAGACCCGGCGTAGATATGGGCAAAACAATCTTCAAATGGTTGATTCTCATCTTTCTATTCGCTTATGTCACATTAGTGACGGTATGGGCGCATGGAGAGGCGCGACGTCATGGATGCCAGGGGATTGAGGTTGTCATAGCCCAATCCACGACAGCAGATACCATCACCCGGAACGGAGTGCTTGATGAATTGTCGCGCTATCCTCTCCGGATAGTGGGAGCTCCGGTAGAGAGTCTCAACACGCTTGATGTGGAGCGCTATCTAAGCCGTTTCTCGAATTTTGAAGAAGTTAACTGTATATTACAGACAGACCGGAAACTCAGGGTGACAGTCATTCCGATGATACCTGCATTGCGGGTATTTGAGGATGGAAAGAGCTACTACATCAACAAAGACGGCAAGCAGATAGAATCGAAGGCTAATTTCTTTGTAGATGTGCCGATTGTCAGCGGCTCTTTCAATGAAACGTTCACACCCCGGCATCTTCTTCCTGTTACGCGTTTTATTGCCACAGATCCTATATTGAGCAAACTGATAGGGATGATAGAGGCAAAAGACGCGGATAACATCATACTGGTGCCCCGGATCCACGGACATGTAGTGAATTTCGGCGACACCACGCGTCTTGCAGAAAAACGGCGCGCCCTACTGACAGTCTACCGTAAGGTTATGCCTTACAAGGGCTGGGCTGAATATGATACTATTTCGGTGAAATTCAGCGGACAGGTGGTCGCAACCCGAAGGAAAAAGGACCGAACCAACCATGGGGGGGACTATGGAGACGATATCGCACTTGAGGAGGCTACGTTGCCGCAGGTAGCGGCGGTGGGAGTCGCGAATTAAAAATTTTTATGTGATATCAAACCGTATCGCCTTATGATGGTTAATATTAGAGACAACAACGCATAATGAGTGAGAGATATATAGCGGCTGTGGAAATAAGCAGCTCGAAAATAATAGCTTCAATCGGCAAAACTTCCGGCGAAGGGCAACTCGACGTAGTGGCTGTCGAGGAAGAAAACGAAGTGGAAGGAGTGAGATACGGCATCATCCAGAATCTGGAGGAGACATCAGTGCGTGTCTCAAGGCTTTTCAGCCAGCTCGAGCATCGCACCGGTGTTGCGCCGAGAAAGATAAAAGGGGTGTTTGTCGGTCTTTCCGGCAGATCTCTTAAGAGCATAACGACGGAAGTGTCGATCAATCTTCCGGAAGCTACAGAGATCACCGGGGAGATTATCGGGCGGCTCAGCAATGACGCCAAACGCAAGGCGATCGACAATACCCTTGAAGTGGTTGACGCAGTTCCGCGTATATATCATGTCGGAAATGCCGAGACGCATTCACCCAAAGGGGCGGTCGGCAATTCCATACAGGCGACATATGATCTCATCGTTTGCCGTCCGGAATTGAAACGTAACCTGACCCGCACCATACCAGACAAGCTTGGTGTAAGGATAGAGGGTTTTGTGGTGACAGCCCTTGCCACAGGGCATCTCATACTCACACCGGATGAGAAGCGTCTCGGATGCATGCTTGTGGATATGGGCGCCGAGACTACCACAGTGACCATCTATCGAAAGGGATGTCTCCGATATTTTGCCACGCTGCCATTGGGCGGTAGGAATATCACTCGGGATATAACATCACTCAATGTGTTGGAAGAGAGGGCAGAACAGATTAAGATAGCTTCCGGCAACGCTATGGGGCAAGACACACCTTCGTCGTTGAACATGAACGGAGTCAAGCTTACGGATATTAATAACCTGGTAGTTGCAAGGGCTGAAGAGATTGTCGCCAACGTTATGGAGCAGATTGAATATGCCGGGATGAAGGAGACGGACCTTCCCGGAGGAATAATCTGTATCGGAGGTGGATCCAAATTGCAAGGTATGATGGATCTTCTTGAATTGCAGAGCGGTCTTCCGGTACGTAGGGGCATTCTTCCACAATATGTGCACATAGAAGACAGTCACGCCGCCAATAAAAACCTGATTCAGGTGGTCAGTGTGTTGTATGCAGGTGCGACACTGAGCAATCAGGAATGCCTTGAGATTCAACAGAAAGAGCAGATTCCGGTGACAGGCGAGGCGCCGGTCGAGGAACCCCGGAGTAAAGCCCCGAGCGAAAGGAAGAGAAAGACAAACCGATTCGTGGAGGGTCTTGCAAGAAGGATAGGCAGCATATTCAGCAATCCTGATGATGATTCAGAACTGATGGAATGACAGACGATGCATACAGAAATAACAGTTCCCACATAAACTATCTCTCTCTTCGATAAAAATATAACCTCTTACCTCTAAAAAGCAAAGCATCCGATATGGACGAAAACGAAATATATAACCTGGCTGACGGTTCGAGATTTGATGAAGATCCCAATGCATCTATAATCAAGGTCATAGGTGTAGGCGGAGGTGGCAGCAACGCTGTCAACTACATGTTTGGGCAGAATATCCCGAATGTCAATTTTGTGGTCTGCAACACCGATAAGCAGCATCTCAACGAGATGGCTGTCCCCACCAAACTGTTGTTGGGCTGGGGTGTGACACATGGCCGCGGTGCCGGGAATAATCCGGAAGTAGGTCGCCAATGTGCAGAAGAAAGCAGCGAAGAAATAAAAAAATTGTTTCAGGACGGTACTGAAATGGTGTTCATTACTGCCGGAATGGGAGGCGGCACCGGAACTGGAGCCGCTCCCGTAGTGGCACGTCTTGCAAAAGAGGCGGAGATGCTTACAATAGGCATCGTCACAGTGCCGTTCATGTTTGAAGGGGAAAAGAAGATACTTAAGGCTCTTGACGGAGCCAATGAGATGCGGGAACATGTCGATGCGTTGCTGGTTATCAACAATGAAAACCTTATAGAACTGTACAAGGATTATAATTTTTTCAATGCTTTCCAGAAAGCCGATGACACACTTGCCAATGCGGCGAGGAGTATCTCTGACATAATTTCGGAGAGATGCTATATCAATGTCGATTTTCAGGATGTGAAGACCACACTGAAAGACAGCGGCACGGCTATAATTTCCACTGCATATGGAGAAGGGGAGCACCGTATCTCTGACGCCATACACAATGCACTTCACTCGCCTTTGCTGAAAGCCCACGATATCAACACATCCAAGCGTCTTCTTTTCAAGTTTACCTGCTCGCGGGATTCGGATAATCCGTTGCGTGCGGAGGAGATAGCCGAAATCACCCAATTCACCTCCAAATTGCCGTCAAGTATCGATGTCAAATGGGGTATAGGAGACAATCCCGAGCTTGGCGATAAGGTCAAGATAACAGTTCTTGCATCCGGCTTTGACGTCACACTTAGGGATTCGGAACAAAAAATCTCATCCGGAGATGACAAACCCAAGGGTCCGATAGTATTCGAGTCAAAGAAAAATCTTGAGGAAGAGAAACTTAAGAAAGAGGCTTCCACCGAAAGGATTGTTGATTTCTATGGGTCGGACAAAGTGATCAAACAGCGTAGGACCGCCGCGCGAATGAAGTATGCCGTTCTCAAGCCTTCACAGTTTGATGATCATGAGGTAATCGCCATGATAGAAAATTCCCCGACGTTTACCCGAGAACCACGGTTCAATGAGGAGTTGCAGCGTCTGTCGGAAGGCGGGCGAAATGTCTCCTCTTCCGATTCTTCCGGCAGCGAGAGGGGTGGTGAAACGATTTCGTTCGGCAATTTCATGATGCCTTGAAAATAGTGATTAAAATATAAACAATCAATATATCCAGACAAAACGAGCGGAGGCGCCAGAGCGACTCCGGATAACCAACAAGAAGTCAAAAAATGGAAACTAAATTCCAGATGGTTGCAAAGACCTTTCAGGGTCTTGAAGACGTGCTCCGTGATGAACTCATTGATTTGGGGGCAGAGAATGTTGAACTCGGACTCAGAATGGTGACTTTTGAGGGAGATAACGAGCTTATGTATCGTGCCAATCTCTGTTGCCGCACGGCTTTGAGAATACTCAAGCCCATAGTTAAGTTTACAGCCGACTCCACCGACGAGCTTTATGACCAGGTGAGAGATCTTGACTGGGAACAGTTTATGAGTGTGGATTCGACATTTGCGATCGATTCCACTGTTAACAGTGCGGAATTCACCCATTCCAAATTTGTGACATACCGGGTGAAAGACGGTATAGCCGATCATTTCAATGACAAGTATGGAAGACGTCCGTCAATCCGTCTGACAGGGGCAGATGTCCAGCTAAATGTGCATATTTCCGACAACCGGGTCACTATCTCGCTCGATTCAAGCGGCGAGCCGTTGTCGAAACGTGGCTACCGGGTTGAGCAGACGGAAGCACCGATCAATGAAGTTCTTGCAGCCGGGATCATAATGAAGACAGGCTGGAGGGGCGACAGTGATTTTGTGGATCCCATGTGCGGGTCGGGTACATTCCTTATCGAGGCGGCTCTTATAGCCGGCAATATCAACCCCGGCATCTATAGGGAGCATTTCGCATTCGAGAAGTGGCAGGATTTTGACCAGGAGCTGTTTGAGGAGATCTACAACGACGATTCAGCTGAGCGTGAGTTTGCTTACAAGATATATGGCGGTGATATTTCTCCGGAGGCTGTGGCTATAGCCCGAAAGAATATCAAATCCGCCCGTGTCGAGGATATGGTTGAACTTCAATGCAAGTCAGTGACAGAATGGACAGACAATTCTCCCGAGGGGATCATGGTGACCAACCCCCCTTATGGTGAACGTCTGCGTCCTGACAATATAAATCTCCTTTACCGCAGCATAGGCTCTACACTGAAGACTTACTTCCAGGGCTGGCACGCATGGATCATAGGGTTCAAGGATGAGCAGTTTGCAGAAATAGGGCTTAAACCATCTGTCAAGATTCCGCTTCATAACGGCAGCCTTGAATGCAGCCTGCGTGAATACGTCATGTTTGACGGCAAATATTCTGATTTCCGTGCCGAAGGAGGAAGCGTCAGCAATCCGGATGCCCGGAAAGAGCAGGGTCCCAAGAAGGTGCGTCATATTTCTGACGACGACTGGGAGAAACAGGCTAAGAAATTCAACAGCGGTAAAGGCTTCTCCGACGACAGGAAGAAGAAAAAGTCATTTAACCGTGACGACCGCAAGCGTTCTTATGACAGTGTGCCCAAAGGTCGTTACAGCAATGATGACGATGATGATTTCGATGGTTTCCAGCCTGTAGGAAGAGCGGATAGCCGTCAGCGTAGAGACGGATACGGCTACGAACGTAGAAACGACCGTCCGTCATACGGGAAACCGGCTCGTCAGGGATACGGTCGCCCCGACCGGAAGGATCGTGCCGACAGCGGCGACCGGAAGCCCTTTAAAAAAGAGCGTGGCGATGATAATTTCAAGCGTGAGCGGCGCATCCAGGAGTCGCAAGGCTACAATCCTGCCAATTCGCGCGGTCCCCGTCTTCCGGAATCGTCCGAGACCATCATCAATCCCGTCCATATGCGTCAGCGCAAGGGATGGAAGAAGAGAGAGGAAGAAGACTGAGGGCTGAGCTTGATGCAGGCGCAATGCTTGTAGTAAATGTGCGGATATACAGGTATATATAAGAGTGATACACTATAAAGGAATAGGGAAAACAGGACTCGCACTCGCTGTCGTGGCAATGCTTGCCATGACAGCGGTCTCTTTTGTGTGCCGTCCGGCGATACGAATTTCCGGTGAACTTGGCATATGTCTGCCTTCCCCAAATCTTTGGGATATAAATCCTGTTTCCTCATGGATAATGAATACTGTGCTGCTTGGCGCCGTAGCCGCCGGAGGATTTTTTCTCAACCGGACGCATAATTTCATACGGTCGACCCAGCCGGTGCTTCCTGCGATGTTCCTGTTGCTTGCCGGCTCCAATCCTTGGCTCAATTATTACCTGTCGTCATCGACACTGATATGCGTGGTCAATCTGATGGCGCTGTCGGTTCTTTTTGGAGAATATGGATCCCGCAACGCCACACAGACCATGTTTGCCATAGGGACGTTTATTTCGATAGGAAGCATGTTCCAATATGCCATGCTTCCCATGACAGTGGCTTATATCCTCGGTGCGATAATAATGAAGGCTTTCCGGTTCAAGGAATTTCTTGCTCTCGGAATGGGGCTGGTCTCACCGTATTGGGTGGGGGTTGGTCTGGGACTTATCAGCCCGGATGCTTTTGAGGTGCCGGATATAACTAATCTGTTCAGCGATTTTGCCAAGGCATCGGAGACATTCGTAATGGTGGTGAGTGTGGGGATCGCTATAGTGTTCGGAGGTTTGCTCGCCCTCAACAACAGTATAAAGCTCTATGCGGGCAACTCAAGGGTGAATGCCCTTAACATGACCGTCACTTTGCTCGGATTTGTAAGTTCGGTATGCATAATTGTTGATTTTTCAAATATGCTTGCATATCTCGGCACACTGTATTTCTATGTGGCGGTGCAGGTGTCAAACCTGTGTGCTTTATGGAAAATGAAAAGGGAATGGCTTGCCGTATTGATTCCGGGGGTCATATATATAGGATTCTTCCTGGGTATGATACTTGGAGGATGATAGGGTGGGATTAATTAATAGTTAGACATATGGAGCGTAGACTCAAAATTATAGCAGACAACAAGATCCCGTTTCTGAAAGGGCGTCTGGAATGTCTGGGAGAAGTGATTTATACCGATCCGTCTTCTTTTACGCCGTTATTGGTAAAGGATGCGGATGTGCTTGTTGTGCGCACTCGCACGAGATGTGACGCCTCTTTGCTCGAAGGTTCGTCGGTTAAACTTATTACCACAGCCACAATCGGCACGGACCATATAGATCTTGACTGGTGTGGAAAAAACGGCATAACAGTCAGGAATGCGGTGGGGTGCAATGCCCCCGGTGTCGCCCAATATGTATGGTCGTCGCTGTTAAGAAACGGCTTCGATCCCAAGACTGATACTTTGGGAATAGTGGGTTACGGTCATGTAGGTTCTACAGTGGCAGGCTGGGGTCGCAAGTTGGGTTGCAGGGTTCTCGTCTGCGATCCGCCGCGCAAGAATGCCGGGATGAAGGATGTGGATTATCTCTGCATCGAGCAGCTTCTGCATGATTCCGATGTAGTGAGTATCCATACCCCGCTGACATATACCGGAGAAGACGCGACATACCATCTGATAGGGGCTGAGCGTCTTGACATGCTTAAACGGGGAGCCATACTGATCAACACATCAAGGGGCAGTGTGGTCGATAACAATGCATGGAGAGAGCATCTGGCACAGGGGCGTACGAAAGCTATCATAGATACATGGGAAAACGAGCCGGAAATCGACCGGGGACTGCTTTCCATGGCTACGATAGCCACTCCGCATATAGCGGGATACTCTCTCGAAGGGAAACAGCGTGCCACGAGGATGGCGCTGGAGGCGATAGAGGATTATTTCGGGGTGAGCCTTGACAAGGAAGGTCTGGAGAAAGAATACCGTGATCCGGAAGAACTTGCCACGGAGGAGATCTGCACGTCATACAATCCGTTTGTCGACACTAATGCCTTACGCTCAGACCCATCGGCTTTCGAGCGTCTTCGCGGAGACTATGACTACAGGCGAGAACCCCTTTGCCGATAAGGGATAAGAGGCAACGCAGGGGAAGAATTAACTGCAACATGTGATTCATGGCGAAAGGTAAGAAATATTATGTTATTTTCAAAGGGCATAATCCGGGGGTGTATGACGACTGGAATGATGCCCGGGAACAGATAGACGGTTTTTCAAACCCCGTATACAAAGGGTATGGAAGTCCTGCGGAGGCTGCGGAGGCATACAGGAAATACTGCAGGAAATCGGATGGCGATGACCTCGGCCGGTTTCTGGTGGAGGCGAGCGAGCGGGCTCTTCCCAAGGCGGGACAGCCCGATTACATGACCAACCCGGAGGTCGATCTCGATGCATGGGCTGTAGATGCTTCATGTCTCGGGAATCCGGGTAAGATGGAATATCAGGGTGTGGAACTGATGACAGGCCGCACCCTTTTCCGCATCGGTCCGTTTGACGATGCCACAAACAACATAGGGGAATTTCTTGCCATCGTGCATGCCATGGCGCTTATGGCAAGGGAGGGGAGATACCGCAACATCTATTCCGATTCTGTCTCCGGAATGTCGTGGGTGAGAAACCGCAAGGTAAAGACTCAGCTCAAGCTGACCCCGCGCAACGGAAAAGTGTTTGAACTCATGGCAAGGGCTGTCACATGGCTAAACACCCACCAGTTCCCGGCAAAGGTGTTGAAGTGGCAGACAGACCGTTGGGGTGAGATCCCGGCTGATTTCGGCAGAAAATGATATGGCAGGGAATTGCCGCAAGAATTTTGATGAAGTCTCTCACGGTCAGATGAAAGAAATAATACGCGAATCTTTTTTGGCAGCCGGAGCATCGGCTGTAGGGTTTGCCCGGGCTGAAGAGGTGGCAATATCCGCTGTCGAGGAATACGGGGCATGGATAGACGCGGGACAACATGCGGGAATGGATTATCTTGTGCGTCATGGGCTCCTTAAGCGTCATCCATCAAATGTGCTTGATAATGCTTCCACCGTGATAAGCATGGCATTCAGCTACGCCCCGGCGCAATGGCGCGACGGGGCGCTTCCGGTCATTTCATGTTATGCCTACGGAGAAGATTATCATGAGGTGATCAGACGCCGTCTTACGCCCGTGGTCGAGAGTCTGCGGCTGAGGTATGGCGGGGAGTGGAGAATATGTGTGGATACCGCTCCTTTGGCGGAACGGTACTGGGCAGTGATGTCCGGAATAGGGAGAAGGGGCAGAAACGGCTCTGTAATCGTTGAAAATTGCGGGAGCTATAATTTCCTTGCGGAAGTGCTTACGACGCTCTGTGTGGCTCCTGACGCGCCCTCACGTGCATTTTGTGCCGATTGTGGGGAATGTATGCGTGCCTGCCCGCAGAAAGCCATATCGGGCGACGGCACTGTCGACGCCCGCAGATGCATAAATTATCTCACCATAGAAAGCCGTGGCGATTGGGGAATGGACGAGATGTCGGCTATGCATACATCCTCCGCCCGGGAATGCCTTTACGGATGCGATATCTGTCAGCGCGTGTGTCCGCACAACAGGGATGTGACTCCCACGGCGATTGATGAGTTTAAACCGAGAAAGGGGATAATGGAACTGACAGCGGCAGATGTGCTTGGAATGACACAGAATGAATTTTCCTTGTTTTTCAAGGGATCAGCGATGAAGAGGGCGAAACTCGCGGGGTTGCGCCGCAATGCCAGGAATATACTTGATATCCGGGATGAGGATCAGGTTGAAAGTCACTCTGACCTGCCGTAAATCAGCCTTTGTGTGGCTTCGGAAGCGTCTGTGATCCCGGAGGCTGCCGCCTTTCCATACCAGAATACTGCGGGAGGGACGGAATCGGGGAGAGCGTCAGGGAAGATGTCAAGCAATTCGGCGATTATGAACTGAGCCGATGGTTGTCCGGCGTTTGCCGCCCTCAGAAAAAAATCAATTGAGATGTCGTGGTTGTATTCCACCCCGTATCCCTTTGAATACGCGTCGCCAAGAAGGGCGAGGGCATCCGGATTTCCGGATGCCGCTGCATTTTTTAACAGCGTCACGGCGGCAACGGGAGCCCGGTGTGAGTAATAGAATCTTCCGAGGGAGACAGCCGAATCAGCCGGCAGACGTTCCCATTTCTTTCCCATCATCGCCAGCAGTTTGATTTCCGCATCCCGGAGTCCACCTTCGATGGCGCGGTTGTAGAGGGATATCGCCTCTGCAGTGTCTTTTTCCACACCATGTCCTTTGCAGAAGAGGTCGGCAAGCTGGCTTTCAGCCTGCGGCAGACCCGCGGCAGCGGCTTTCTTAAGCCAGAAAGCTGCGCCGGCATAATCTTTTCCGACAACATCCCCTTCAGACAGTAAGTATCCGAGATTATTGGCGGCGGATGGATCTCCGTTTTCAGCGGCTTTGGTCAGCCAATAGAGTGCAGAGTCCACATTTTGTCTTACGAACTCCCCTTTGAAATAACGGAACCCGAGGTAGTTCTGTGCGCGGGGGTAGCCGAGGGAGGCGGAGAGCCTATATAGAGCCGTGGAGCGAGCCGAATCCACAGGAATAGAGTCATACCCCTTGTCGTGGAGCGAAGCGAGGTCATAGAGCGCCTTGGGATCGAGCGAGGCAGCCCTTTGGGAAAGTTCCCGCAGGGCTTTCCGTCTGCCGGAGACATCGCCACAGACTGCATTGGCTGCGGCAAGCAGGAAAAGAATGAGAAAGGGGAGTGCTCTTTTCATCAGGGGCGTGTTATTTGGGGGAGAGTGTCACCAGAGGCACAAGCATTTCCTGCAGGGAGATGCCTCCGTGCTGGAAAGTTCCCGTGTAGTATTGCACGTAATAATTGTAATTGTTCGGATAAGAGAAAAAATCCTCGTTGAGGGCATAGATATAAGTGCTTGAGAGGTTGGGAGAGGGGAGTCCGAATTTTTTCGGGTCGTGCATCTCGTAGACCTGTTTGCGGTTATAGTTAAGGTTCTTCCCTACCTTATAGCGCAGATTCGTGTTGGTATTCTTGTCTCCGACCACTTTTATTGGATTGTCCACGCGGATTGTGCCGTGGTCAGTGGTGACGATGACCTTGTAGCCATATTCCGCGAGTTTCCTGAATATGTCGAGGGTTGAGGAATGTTTTACCCAAGATTCGGTGAGCGAACGGTATGCGGCGTCGGAATTGGCGAGCTCGCGTATCATTTTCGACTCAGTACGGGCATGCGACAGCATGTCGATGAAGTTCAGCACAATGACATTGAGGGGGATATCTTTTATCTGTGGCAGCTTGTGTAGGAATTTTTCACCGGCTGAGGAGTCATTCAGTTTGTTGTACGCAAACTGTTCTTTTCTGCGGAACCGGTCAAGCTGAGTCCGGATCAGCTCGCTTTCATGCACGTTTAGCCCTTCGTCTTCGTCCTCCTCAACCCATAATTGCGGAAACATTGTTGCGATCTGTAGAGGCATAAGTCCGGCAAAAATGGCGTTGCGTGCGTATTGTGTTGAAGTCGGGAGAATGGTGGTGTAAAGTTCTTCGTTCACGTCAAACCATTCTGCCACAAGCGGTGCCACCATCTTCCATTGGTCAAGGCGGAAATTGTCGATGAGAAACACGCAGACTTTCTCCCCTTTGTCGAGAATAGGGAACACCTTCCGTTTGAAAATCTCGTGACTCATAAGGGGATGGTCTTCATTCTGTATCCATCCTTCGTATTCCCGCTTCACAAACTTGCAGAAATTGCTGTTGGCATCCCTTTTCTGCATCAGTAGCAGCTCTTCCATGGCAGAGTCGGTGTCTGCAAGTTTCAGCTCCCAATATACGAGCTGCCGGTACACCTCCATCCAGTCTTCCACGGAACATGCATTGTTGATCTGCGAGGATATTTTTTGAAACTCCTGCTGATAGCCGGAAGAGGTCTGAGCAGCCACAAGTTCGACGCTATGTAGATTTTTCTTGATGGAGAGGAGTATCTGGTTCGGGTTGACGGGTTTTATCAGATAGTCGGCTATCTGGTTTCCGATCGCCTGGTTCATGAGGTTTTCTTCCTCAGATTTTGTAATCATTATTACAGGCACTTCGGGATGCGTAAGATTGATTCTTGCGAGGGTCTCGAGTCCGGACAGTCCCGGCATGTTCTCGTCAAGGAGAATGAGGTTGAAGCGGTCACGGTCAAGCGCGTCGAGCGCGTCCCTGCCGTTGGAGACAGTCACGATGTCGTAACCCTTTGCTTTGAGAAATAAAATATGGGGCTTCAGGAGATCTATCTCATCGTCTGCCCATAATATCTTGTCCATTGGCGATAGCGTTTTGATTAATCCTGAGAGATTTGTAATGCGGAGGGAGTGAATTCTTCAAGCGGAACGTCTTCCGTGTCGGTTTCCTTGCCGGCATCATCCTGTTGCGGAGGGGACGGCATGGTCCTGTCCGGACCGAGCAGGTCTTCCTCCGCCTTTTCCTTTGCGTCATCTTCCTGAAAGCGGAAGTATTCTTCAAAAGAACGTCCTTCTCTCAGCAGAAGTTCAAAATTATATTTTGATATCAACACGGGTCTTACCTCCCGGGGAAGCCTGATGTCACCCTTTTCCATTACAGTGCGGTAGTTCTGTAGCTCCCTGAGGTTTGCAAACCCTTTGACCACGAGCAGACCGATGTTGGAGAATCTCATGGGTTCGAGATCGAAGTCCTTGACCACGAAAGAGGAGAAATTGAACCGGGCGATGTCGTAAAGCACCGCATTGGGGTTTACGGAGTCGAGAGGGAACGCGAGCACAAGATAATGAGGTGCGTCGGGATCCCTTTCAAAATTTGCTGGCATACCGTCTTCCGTCTCTTCCGGAAGGTTGTCTGACAGACGTGTCTCCCAGAGCATCCCTTTTGCATTCGACAATCCGGCATGAGGTTTCCTTCCGGCATTCAGCCCTTTTATTATCGCCGACGCCATGTCGGTCATGTCGGTGTCGGGCCATTTCTGAAGAAGTTCCGTAAGCCGGTCGCGGAATTTGGAGTTGTCGCCTTCCGTGAGGTAGGAGAGTGCGTCGATAAAGACGAATTTGGGAAGTATAGGCGACAGGGGATACTCCTCTTCCATCTTATTTGTGAGTGAGTGTACTTCCGTGTTGTTGTCATCAAGATAGGCTTTATATGCATCGGCATATCTCTCTTCCTGCCTTTCCTGCATCTTCCTGAGATTGTTGAAATATTCAGGATTTGCCATAGCCTGCCCATAGGGGCTATCCGGAAAGTCCGACAGGATTTTCTGCCTCATCATTTCCGCCAGGGGCTGATTGTTTTCCCTTACAGCCATGATATACATGTTGTAGTATGCATCGAGGCGGTAGATATTGTCTGGATACCTTCTGTCGAGTTCGTCAAAGCGGATGCGTGCGGCGTTGTAATCCTCAAGTTTGTCTTTGAGTATCAGAGCTATGTTGTATAGCCCTTCCTGAACTATATCGTTGGCGGTCCGGATCTCGGAGGGGGTTGACGGGATCTGTTTCAGGTAATATTCCGGATTGTGCGGGTCGGTTGCCGGATCAGTTTGGGTGTCGTTCCCATCAGATGGAGTGTCGGGCTTGTCGTCAGACATCGCTTCGTCATCGGGCTTCTCGATCTCCTCATCGCTCTCCCAGGAGAAACTGGATTTGTTGCGGCGTCGCCAGTCGTCTTCGAGTTTGCGGGCTCCCCAGCGCCGTTGAAATTCAGCTTTTCCGGCGTTTTTGGTCATATTGTTGTAGAAATACCATGATTTGTCGGCATTCATTGAAAAAGCCGGAGTTGCGGGAGTGTTTTTGTCCATCGGGGAAGTCTCCCCTTCCCGTTTTGCAAGAAATTCGTCACGTCTGGCAGCCTCCTCATCCTCTTTTTCTTTCTTTATGAGATCGTCAGCGAGGTTCTTGCAGACAGCCATGCGCTCTTCCGGCGACATGGCTGCAAGGCGCAGGAGGGAATCCTGCAGCTCTACATTTCCGTGATAGAGCGCAAGTTCGTCAAGCACATCGCTTCTCAATGAAAGCTTTCGGTATTCCGGAAAATTATCGGGCAGCATAGGTATCGCCTCGGAATAGCAAGGCTGCGCCTCCGTATATTCCCCCTTGTCGAAATAAATATTTCCGAGAGATATCTGTGCAAGAGCCTTGTCAATACCGTTGCGGGTTGATTTTTCTATTGCGAGTCTATAATTCTTTTTCGCCTCGGCAGTGTCTTTACGAGAGAGGTAGAGGTTGCCTATGGCATAATATATCTGGTCGAGAAATTCCTTGTTGCGTTCGAATTTTGTCATTGATCTCAGGGAATTTACCTCCCCGGCAATATTGCTTCCGGCATACACTTCCGTCTGTTTTATCCTGGCGTTGAATTTGGTGCGGTAGGATGTGGAGGCACCGCTTCCAGCTTTTTTGAACGCCTCATATGCCAATTGCTTTTTGCCGAGCAATGAATAAATCTGTCCGAGAAGGAACCACAGCCTGTTTTTTTGAGAGCCCGATGCGGAGGCTGCTGCTTCCCGGAGGAATGGGACCGCCTCGTCATATTGCCGTGTGCGTATGAAATAATCGGCGTTGACAATGTTGTAAAGGTGCAAAAGCTGTTTGGAAGTCAGGTCCTTTCCCTTTACGAGATGCAATACGTTTTCCGCTTCATAGTTCCAGTCGAGGGCGCAGTAGCACCTTGCCTGCCACAGGCGGGCTTCCGTCACGGTGTTGGGAAGCCAGGTGAAATGCTTGGTGACATAGAGGAATGTGGTGGCTGCTCCGAGGAAGTCCCCGTCGAGATATTGCGCGCGCCCCAACATAAGCCAGGCGTTGTGCAGGAATGGGTTGAACTCTCCTCTTGCCCTGAATTCTTTCTCTTTTTGAGAAGAGCTGCGTTTCTGTGGTTTTTTGGAGATGGAATGCAGCTGTATCGCTTTCTGCATCTTTTCGATGGTCCGTTTGAAATCGCCGGAAGGCTGGGGGAGTCTGGCATCAGCCCTGGCTTCGGCGGGATGGGTTAGAAGCAGGCGCGTATAATCGTCTTCATACTTGCTTTCCATCTCTTTCAGGGTCTCCTTATAGTGTTCCGAACCGTTGAAATATACGTTATAACGGGTGGTGAACGCCTGCCAGTTGCGGGATGTGGCGGTATTCTTTTTTGTGCCGCAGGATACAAGGGATGCGAAAAGACACAGGATTGCCGCCGCCGGTAACGACAGGCGGAGGCAATCCCGTAGCTTTTGTGTCAGACTGTTTCTTCCCACTGGATAATAAACGCGTCATGAGGGCTCTTATTACGTGGCGGGAGAGGGGAATAACGGTATTTTGTAACCTTCCGGAGAGGTCATTTCAAGATTGCGGAGGATGCTCCCCATTGTTCTCCGATCTCGTTGCGGCTTGCTACTTTCTTACCGTATCCGAATGTGTAGGACGCTGAAATTTCCAGTGCTGCGTGGTATGACGGCAGTCGGAAATCCTGTATGTTTCCATAATCGGGAGTTGAAAGGAAAACTTTTTGTGCGAAATAATCGTTTCTGAAAACATTTTTCGCGTTCAGCGAGAGGTTCCATGAGTTTTCTTTTTAGGAGGTCGATGGCGCTGTCTGCGCTTTTCTTTACCTTGGAAGATGGATAGTAGGTGGCGGATTGAGCGGATATCTTTTGCATGTCCGCGTTTACGGTTATTTTTTGTTTATTTGGTTCTGGAAAATAGAGATATTGTCGATCAGGAGATATTGAGATTGTAGGTGCTATGAAAATCACCTCTGCGAGTCCTCTGCGCCTCTGCGGGAGGTTTTTGTTACGTAAGTCTTCGCGTGTAGAGATCTCCTGCGGACTCGCGGACGTTATATGCTCTTAGAATCTGAATTTGGCGGAGAGGATGATCTCGAAAGGTCGCAGTGTATAAGAGGAGTAGGTGATGTCCATGTCATGATACAGCGTGTAGCTGTAATTTCTCATGTCGGTCAGATTGCGCGCGGATAGTTCAAGATCAAGTCTGCGCATCGAATATTTGATGCCCGCGTCCATGAAAGTATTGTTCTTGTAGTTGTTTTCACCGAGTTTCACACGGAAAGAATCTATCAGATAAAATATTTCCATATTCTTTACCGGAAAGACAGCCGCTTTCCCTGAAATCGAGAGATTGTTGGTAGAGTTTTTTGGGAGCAGACCGCCAAAAGTTTGTGTCTGGGTCGTGTAGGAGGCATTTGCCGACAACATCAGGATGTTGGCAAATTGATAAGTCTCCACTTTCCCGCTGACAAAATAGACTGAGCTGTTGGTGTTTACCTTGACAGACGACCGGATGCTTTCCCTTTGCTGCCAGATCGCGTTGCCGGTAAGATAGAAAGTGGTGTTCAGGCTTCTTATGTCTTTGGATCCGTTGAAAATGACCGTGAACAGATCGCTGTTGCTGTTGGAGTTTGCCAGAGAACTCGAAGTGCCCGACGAACTCACGTCTTTTATTGAAATGGTGTTGTAATTGACTTTCTTATACGACATCTGGGCGGTCAGATAAAGTCCCTCAAGTATATTACGGTAGGAATATGCCCCCCTCACAAAATCGTTGCGGCTCCTCTTGAGATTGCCTGAACCCATTGTGCTGGAATTTCGGAACGTGGTGTACACCGGAGAATCGATAAAATCGCGTATGTCTCCCACTTCGTTTTTCCTCCCCAAAGAGATTGAGAAATGATTCTGCTGGTTTATTCTTTTTGAAAAGGATGTGTTGAAATCCACAAGCAGCCTGTTGAACCTGTTTACATCCGCCGTGATTATATCCCTATATCTGAGATTGTATAAGTTTAAAGGTAAAGAGGTTTTCCATGACACCCCCAAGATGTTGCATTTGAAGAAAGGCTCGGCTCCGGTGACGATGCTCCATCCGGAAAGGTCGTTTCTCCTGTCGTCCTTGCCGGGTATTACGGCAGACGAGGAGAAGGAGTCGTGATTTATTTCAAAAGAGAGGGATGTGCCAACCGAGATGTCGTTTTTTAGGTACCACGACAGGGCAGTGCTTTCGCGGTTGAAAAAAGAGCGCATTTTTACACCCTGCGAAACGGCGTCGGCATCGTCTGTAATGTTGCGTGCGGTCATCACTCCCAAAGGGGAGTTGTTGTATCTTGTCTCGGAATTTATCTGAAAAATCCGTTCTCCGGAGTTGATCATTGTTTTCAGAATGTTGGAAAACTTATAGTTGTCCGATTTCAGATTCTGATTGAACAAGGCAGAGGCATCGATGCCGTATGAATTGCGGCTGAAGTTTCCGTTGAAGTCGAATGTGTCGGAAAAATAAAATTTAGTGGAATTGTTTTCGATGTTTGCGCTTACCCCTATGTTCTGATAACCGAGATCGTTGCCCACAGATTCAGAATACAATATATCTTCCGAATCCGGATTAAGGTATTCTGTCACGGTCAGTCCGTTGAAACGTTCGTTATTATAACTGTATGAGGAGTTTATTTTTACGGTCAGATCTTTATTCAGTTTCACAAGGGTGTTTGCTGATGCGAAAGCCGACTTGTTGTCGACAAAGCGGTCATGTTTTATTGACGGTTCTCCGAACGGGGCTGGAGAAAAGACTTGTATCGCGTCCTCTCCCTTGCGAGATCCGAAAGTATGTCCGTCATTGTTCCCTTTTGCAGAAATAATGGTTTGGTTTTTAGGGGAGATCAGCATTCCGTAGAGATCGCCGGACCACAATAGGCCGTCGCCCGCCTCCGCGCCCGCACCTCCGCTCATATAGCCGATCGGTTTCAGCATCCTTCCTTTCTTGAGCGTAAGGTTGAGCGATGCCTTGTCGGAATCTTCCCTGCCTTGCAGGATTTTCTTGTCCTGATGGCGTTCATAGACACTCACCGTCGATATGTCGGCAGGGTTTATGCTGCGCGAAGCCACCGCATAATTCCTCCCCATAAGGTCCATATCCTCTATGTAGAAATGCTTTATGCTCTTTCCGTCGTAGGAGATTCCGCCCTGGTCGTCTACCTGAATTCCGGGGAGGCGTTTGATCACATCCTCGATCGAGCGGTCTCCTTTCTTAGACATGGCAGCTACGTCATAGACAATCGTGTCGCCCTTAATACGGCGGTCAGGAGCCTTTACGGTCACTTCCTCAAGGACGAATGCCTTTTCCTTAAGATAAGCCGTGACAGGGGCTTTAAAATCGGTCAGAGGCATATCCAATGTCTCGTGGTTTTGAGACAGAAACTTCAGATACATCTCTTTTCCCGGGGATGCTGTTTTTAGAGAAAATGAGCCGTCTTTCGCGGAAGTGGCGAAAGCCTTTGGTTTTCCATCGACATACAGCCTTACGATAACGCCGCCGGCGGGATGCTTTTCGGAATCATACACAGTCCCTGTGACTGCGATCTGAGCCGTGCAGTCAAAGATAAACAGAAGCAATATCGTCAGCAAAGCGTGTCTCATTTCCCAAAAGATTTATTACAATACAATTTATGCAAACACATAAATTCCTGTTGTTGTCAACTTATTCCAGTTCGATAGGAGCGAAGAAAAACTTACTGTGATTGTATTTTTCAATTTCCTCCGTTGTATATTTAACCATCCCGGAATTTTGCAAAATTTTTCGGGAATTCTCTTTATAATCCTTTAAAGCCTCATTATACTTTACTCTTGTAGTTTTGCTATGCGACCTTTTCTTATATCCGAAATTATAAATATCGTTTTTCGTTTGTATCGCTTCAAAGACGTGCGTTCTTTCAGCATCTTCAAGTCTGAGGATCAATCCAGGGAGACCGTTAAATTTCCAAGGTCCCCCACTTACAGGTATATCACAATACCATGCAGTCCAATCGCGACCTCTCCATCTTGTTGTTGCTTTATAGCATTCATATCCCATAATTTCCATGGATTCATCTTCAAGGTTCCATTTAAACTTTGGTAGCGGTTCTTGATATTTGAAATAGTTTATAAAAACCTTTCCGTAATAGTTGATAACGGAATCTTCAATATGTATGGTTAATTCATCATTAATAGTTTTGTATTTACTCCTGAATTTGGCATACTCATTTCCTGACATTTGGATTATCAGTTCTGGGTCTTTGCGTTGGATTGAATCAAGTTGATAATTAGCATATCCTCCATACCATCTGAATTTATTTCCGAGGGTCAGCATTTCATAATCTGTTTTTATCTGCTCAATATTTTTGTCTTTGTAACTATGGAGGTAGATAATTTCATGTTTAGCAGTGTCTATAACAACAGTTTTAGCTACTTTTGATTTTCCTCTACAACTCTCGCTATCCTCTTCAGGAAGAATGAAATATTGTGCATATGTTTTGATGGGGATAGCCAAGAAAACTAATAAAGTCAGAAGAAATGATTTCATGATTGTATATATTTATAATGTGTGATAATTATTGGATATCAAAGTATTACCCAGCGGTCGATATTGCGGGTTGTGGAAGAGAAGGAGATTTTCGTACGGGATGTCTGCAAGGAAGCTTTGCAGCCGGATAATGAACGACTCCGGATCTCCTTCCTTTACGTCTTTTATAAAAGCTCTGATCTCCTTGAACCCTGCGCTTTTGGAAGTGTCCATATATTCCGGCAGGAGGTCTTTAAAAAAGCCGTTGGCAACCTCAAGATTAGGCAATCCCAATAAATAGGTCTGATAGTCAGGATCAAACCTCTTTATTGTAAGATATCCGGTTTGGAAAAGCAATCCAATTGCAGAACTTTGATAGGAATCGATATCGGAGAGTTCTGTCACATCTGCCTCATTATGCAGGAGGTCAGGGAGATAAGTGCCGCTGTTTCTCAGCGACCTTATAAGGAAGGTCGGAGTGCCGGTGGCAAACCAATAATTATCGATAGCCTTCAGCTGGAAAGCAGAAAAGAGGCTGAATGGGTTGTATATGTCGGGACACTCCGGGGTGAAATGGTAGCCGTCGTATTGCCTCTTAAGGATCTGTGTCATGTGGGAATAATCCACTCCCATGTATTCTGCAAGTTCCCGGATTCCCCCTTGGCATTGTGTCAGCATTTCTTCTTCAGTTATTCCACAGATGGCGGCAAATCTGTCAGAGAAGGATATGTCGGAAAGATTGTTTATATCGCTGAAAATGCTTAGTCTTGAAAAGCGGCTCACGCCTGTGATCAGGGCAAAGCGTATATGAGCCCCGGCAGCCTTAAGAGTGCCGTATATAGGTTTTAAAAATGCGCGGAATTGCCCGTTAAGCTCAGCGTCATCTAATGAAGAAACAAGAGCCTTGTCGTATTCGTCAATCAGGATTACAGCCTTTTTACCTGTACAGTTCACGGCTGCCTCGATGCATCTCTGGAATCTTTGTGGATAGTCGAAACCGGTGTCCGTGATGCCATATTTACTTTCCCAGCTGCAAAGATAAGAATGCATCAATGATTTCAGTCCGTCGACGGACGATAGGGCGGCATTGACGAAATTAAGACGGAACACCGGATGTCTTTCCCAGGAATGGTTGTATGAATCTATGGCGAGACCTTTAAAAAGCTCGCGTCTGCCGGTAAAGAACGCCTCGATGGTGGAAAGAAGAAGGCTTTTCCCGAATCGTCTTGGACGGCTCAGGAAATATAGCCCGCTGTCGGAAACAAGCTGATGTATGTATTCAGTCTTGTCGACATAAACAAACCCATCTTCCCTGATGATGGAAAAAGTCTCAATGCCGACGGGAAATCTTTGAGTCTTCATATCTTCGCGCGGTTGGTTTTATTTTACAAAGATAATAACTACATCTCTTTTCTGCAATTAAGTTTAACATTAAGAAATCTTTAGAAGTCTTTTTGGCTTGTTTTAAGCCTTCATTCAGTCGTTATGGAACCCCATAACTCCTTCACTCAGTCTCAAAACAACCTCAAAAACTCTTTCTAAATCTTAACTTATGCCAAAAGTAAACACACTCTTACAGCGCGCTTAACCTTGTGTCAAAAAATTTCATAAGGTCTGAGTTTGATGTTAAATTATAAAATGCATTATAAATTGTGCGAGAATTTTACCTGAACAAAATTAATTCTGGTGATTTGGGAGAAAATTTGCCTGATAGTGAGAATTGAGATTGTTAAAATTGTGGTCAAATACCTGTAAATCTTATAATATTTAAATCTCATGCCGCTTAAATTTGCTAAAATTGGATGTAATGTGCTTGTGCTCAGTTTGTAATGGAAGTTATTGACTGATTCGTATTTTATTACAGAAAAATTGAATTTTGGGAAAATTTAGCCAATGTTCATTGATGTCGCTTCAAAATTGACGTGTGCGTAATAAATTTGATTATGGAGATTGTGGATGACCGTTTTTTTTGTATTTTTGCATTGAAGTTTAAATAGCTTCTTTTGTCAGGACACTTGTTTTTATCCAAGGTCTTGAAATTTGTTTATTGAAGTGATTTGAATTTTTTCTTTTTCAAGATCCGTCCGAATTTTAAGGCGATTTTGAAACTGGAATAGGGTAGGGTGTTTGCCGGCTAAACGACCGGTGAAAGGTTTGGAATCGGCTGAAAAGATGACCGAAGATTGGGAAAATGGTGTTTTGAATTAAAAGACCATATTTAAATCAATCTCCGAAAAAAGTTTAAACAACTTAATTATGATAGAATTTGAGACAAAGAATGTAGAGATGCCGGAGCTGGATTTTGATAAAGTCTGCCGTTGGCTCGGAGAAATCGCATCCATGCACGACAGGCATATCGGCAATCTTAATTATCTCTTTTGTGATGATGAGGAAATACTAAGAGTGAACAGGGCATTCCTGCGCCATGATTATTATACTGACATCATCACGTTTGATTATTCCCACCGTAATAGAGTAGGCGGAGACCTTTTTATATCTCTTGATACAGTCAGAAGCAATGCAGAAGGGCTTAAGGTTGCATACGAGACTGAATTATTGAGAGTTGTAGCCCACGGTCTTCTTCATCTGTGTGGGATAGACGACAAAGGTCCGGGTGAGCGGGAGGTCATGGAGGCGCATGAAGATGCCGCGCTCAAGCTCTGGTCCACAATAAAATAAGCAGCTATTAGAAAATATGAAATTCAAATATGATGTAATCGTCGTGGGTGCCGGACATGCCGGCTGTGAAGCCGCTGTGGCGTCAGCCCGTATCGGAGCATCCACACTTCTGATCACATCCGATCTTAACCGGGTGGCGCAGATGTCGTGCAATCCGGCTGTCGGAGGTATTGCAAAAGGTCAGATAGTCAGGGAAATAGATGCATTAGGCGGACAGATGGGTATTGTGGCGGACCGAACTGCAATCCAGTTCCGGATGCTCAACCGTTCCAAGGGACCTGCGGTGTGGTCTCCCCGGGTGCAGTCTGATCGAGAACGATATATAAAGGAATGGAGGCATATCCTGGAAACTACCGACCGTCTTGATCTTTTCCAAGACATGGTATGCAGCCTGACATTCGACACCGATGGAGGAAAAACAAAAATATCGGGAGTGAAGACAGCTCTCGGATTTGTTTTCGAAGCCAAAAAAGTGGTGCTTACAAACGGTACATTCCTTAACGGTCTGATGCATTTCGGAGCGACTCAGATAGCAGGAGGACGTATCGCAGAGCCCGCTTCCACCGGACTGTCAGATCAGTTGAAAGAGATGGGTTTCTCTGTGATGAGAATGAAGACCGGCACCCCGGCGCGTATCGACGGGCGATCAATAGATTTCTCTCTTGCCGAGCGGCAGGACGGAGATGATATTGTAAAGGCTGAGGAGGTTGAAGATGGCGGAAAAGAGGTAAGGGTGGAGCTTGTGAAACGAGATTTCCATAAATTCTCCTTCCTTCCTGACGTGTGCCGCACGCTTTCCCCCCGCAGCTGCTTTATTGTCCACACGAATCCCGATACGCACAAAATCCTTCATGACAACCTCGAATCATCCCCGTTATACAACGGTCAGATCCAGAGTATAGGACCGCGCTATTGCCCGAGTATCGAAACCAAGATAGTGACCTTCTCCGACAAGGAAAGTCATCAGTTGTTTTTGGAGCCTGAAGGGGAGAACACCAATGAGTTCTATATAAACGGCTTTTCGAGTTCATTGCCCTGGGATGTTCAGCTTTCGGCATTGCAGAAAGTGCCCGCGCTAAGGGATGTTCATTTCTATAGACCCGGCTATGCGATAGAATACGACTATTTCGATCCCACCCAGTTGACGCATGATCTTCAGACAAAGCTTGTGGAAGGATTGTATTTTGCCGGACAGATCAACGGCACCACAGGATATGAGGAGGCTGGTGCGCAGGGGCTCGTTGCAGGTGTCAATGCGGCAAGAAGCTCCGCCGGAAAAGATCCGATGGTGCTTGGCAGAGATGAGGCTTATATAGGGGTGCTTATCGACGATCTCGTGACAAAAGGGGTTGACGAGCCATACAGGATGTTCACGTCGCGTGCTGAATACCGTATACTGCTGCGTCAGGATGATGCAGACATGAGGCTTACACCGAAAGGATATGCAGTCGGGCTTGCCGATGAAGGGCGCTATCAGGCAATGGTCTCAAAACTTAAAGAGCGTGACGCCCTCATAGAGTGGTGTGGGGCGTTTACAGTGAAGATGGGCGACAAGATAAATGATGCGCTCAGACAGCTCGGCACAACGCCTCTGTCGGCTTCTGTGAGGCTTGTGGAGCTGCTCAAGAGACCGCAGCTTAATTTCTCGAATCTTGCGGCAATTATCCGCCGGCTTGAAAAACGGATACAGGAGATAGAGGCAGACCGGAGAGAAGAGATTGTGGAAGCGGCAGAGATACTGATAAAGTATGGAGGATACATAGCCAGGGAAAAAGATCTTGCAGAGAAGGCTAAGCGTCTTGAATATGTCAAGCTCCCCGAAGACCTCGATTATCATTCAATGTTGTCGCTGTCGACAGAGGCAAGACAGAAACTCTCCAAGATCCGTCCGGCAACAATCGGGCAGGCATCCAGGATTCCCGGTGTGTCGCCTGCCGATATAAATATCCTTCTCGTGCTGCTTCACCGTTGACACCCTTTTTAAGTGCCGGCAATGAAAGCGTGCCGACGAGATTTTTTATTGATGCCGCATTACAATCTGTAACGCGGTTCTCCGTTTCTTAAATACGGACTATAAATAAGATAGGACGAAATTGTTCCACGTGGAACATAAAATGAATTGACAAAACTGACAGATATGGAACTTGAAAATCTAAGAAGTCTGATCCGCGATGTACCTGATTTCCCCTCGAAGGGGATAATCTTCCGCGATCTTACCACAATGCTGAAAAATGGGGAGGCACTTAAAACGATGAGCAAGGCTCTTGCCGACCTCTACAGAGACAAGGGCGTGACCAAAGTGGTGGGGATAGAATCGCGCGGTTTCATCGGGGGCAGTATCCTTGCATATGAGCTCGGGAGCGGATTTGTGCCTGCCAGAAAGCCGGGCAAACTCCCGTCGGTTACTATCAAGAAGGCATATGCCAAAGAGTATGGTGTCGACACGATAGAGCTTCACAGCGATGCGATAACTTCCGACGACGTGGTGGTGCTTCATGACGACCTGCTCGCCACCGGCGGCACGATGGAGGCATGTTATGAACTTGTGAAGAGTATGAACCCTAAGAAAATTTATATAAATTTCATAGTGGAACTGACGGCTCTTAACGGAAGAGACAATCTTCCAAAAGACTGTGAGGTGACATCTCTTTTGAAATATTGATGCCAAATCTGCCGATTCTGTCGGCAGATTTGTGATTTTTATAGTTGATGATTTATGGTCTTGCGTCCCGCAAGGGGTGAAAGATCCGAAGGTGCTCCCGCAACCGGCGGGGGCACCTTCGAGTTATATGGTATATGGAAATTTCTGAAAAAAGTATAGAAACCACTCCGCCTGCCGGCGGATGTGGCGGGAGCGGGGAGGGCGCCTGCCGTCTTCCGATGCTTCATATGCCCGTGCCCGGGGAACCGATGGTAGTGGCGCGCCACGAAGATGTGCGCGCAGCAATTGACGAACTGCTTGCGGATGTCGGTAGAAATATCGATGAAATGGGGAAGTTTGAAATAGAAATAACTCCCGACAGGACAAAAGACGATCTGTTTAACAATCGTCCCGGGACCCATCTCAGAGATAAAATCCTCAATCTTCCGGAGGCTCCCGGCGTATATATGTATATCGACAAACATGGGAAGGTGATATATGTGGGGAAGGCGAAGAGGCTTAAGAGAAGGGTTTCTTCTTATTTCAACCGCCGTCATGATTCGGTAAAGACGAACCTTCTTGTGAGAAATATCGTGGATATGCGATTCATAGTTGTTGCCACGGAAGAGGATGCCCTCCATCTTGAGAACGCCATGATCAAGGCATATAAGCCACATTATAACGTGTTGCTCAAAGATGACAAATCATATCCCTGGATAGTGGTCACGAAAGAGCTTTATCCAAGAGTTTTCATGACAAGGGAAAAGGGTATTCATGGGAAATATTACGGACCATACTCCAATGTCCAGGCGGCGAAGGTGGTGCTGCAGCTTATCAGGGATGTGTATCCGCTGCGGAGCTGCCGCCATTTGCTCGATGAAAAAAGTATTGCCAGAAATAAGTTCAGGCTGTGTCTCGATTATCATATTAAAAAATGCAGCGGGGCTTGCAGAGGGCTGATAAATCCCGATGAATACGGAAAATTTGTGGCTCAGGTGCGACAGATTCTCGGAGGGGAGACAGTGGTGTTGGAAAATTATCTGAAAGAAGAGATGGCACGTCTTGGCGCGGAATGGAAATTCGAGGAGGCGCAGGAGATGAAGGAGAAATACGAGGCGGTGAAAAAGTATAATGCCAAATCTGTCATCGCCGTCACCGAGGAGGCTGATGCGGACATGTTCGCTTACGATGAAAACGGAGATTCCGCATTCGTGAATTTCATGCATCTTCATCACGGGGCAGTAGTGCAGAGCCTGAACATGGAATTCCGCCGCAAGCTTGCGGAAACTCCGGCAGAGATACTTTCGATGGCGATATGGGAAATCTCGCGGCGTTTTGAACGGGATTTCAAGACGGTCATAGTGCCCTTTGAGCCGGATGTGGAATTTGAGAATATGGAATTTGTGGTGCCCAAACGAGGCGACCGTAAAAAGATTCTTGACGTGGGTATGAAAAACGTAAGGCAATATATGCACGACAAGGAGAAAATGGCGGAGAAGCTTGACCCGGAAAAAGGAGTGGTCAAGCTGATGGAGCAGATGAAAAAGGATTTCCGGCTTAATGTCGAGCCGCGACATATCGAATGTTTTGATAATTCAAATATCCAGGGCACGAATCCGGTGGCGAGCTGTGTGGTGTTCCGCAACGGGAAGCCCTCAAAGAAAGACTACCGCCATTTTATAATCAAGACAGTAGTGGGTCCGGATGATTTCGCATCAATGAAAGAGGTGCTTCACCGGCGTTATTCAAGAATGATGGCGGAGGGGGAACCGTTGCCGCAGCTTGTGGTGGTCGACGGAGGCAAAGGGCAGCTCAGCGCGGCTGTGGAAGCTTTCGATGAAATGGGGATAAGGGGAGAGGTGGCGTTGGTGGGAATCGCGAAACGCCTTGAGGAGATTTATTTCCCCGGCGACCAGTTGCCGTTATATATCGACAAGAAAAGCCGCAGTCTGCAGGTGGTGCAGGCGTTGCGCGACGAGGCTCACCGTTTCGGAATAACCCACCACAGATCGCGCCGTTCCAAAGGTCAGGTGGTGAGTGAACTCGACTCTGTGAAAGGCGTGGGAGATGTCACCGCTCAAATGCTCATGAAAACTTTCAAAAGCGTAAAGCGGGTGAAAGAGGCGACAATGGAGCAGCTTGCGGAATGTGTGGGCAACGCAAAGGCAAAAATTATCTACGACCATTTCCGGAACAAGGAGGCTTCGCAAGGAGAGAACAGATAATTATTTTAGCTGCGCTTATAACGAAAACAAGGATGTGACGTTATAATATAAAAAGACATCAGGAAAAACGAAAAGTAACCACCCGATATGAAAGCTAAGGATAAAGTGGAGCCAAAGGCCCCGCGCATGAAAAAGAAAGATCTTCAGGAGAAGATACTGTCTTTTCTTGAAAAAGAGAAGAGACAGGCGTTCAACTATAAGCAGGTTGCGTTTGCCGTGGGCGCCACTCATCCGGCAAACCGCAATGACGTGATCAATATTCTCGATGAACTTGCCGCCGCAGATATCATCCTTGAGGTGGATCTCGGAAGATACAAGGCAAACAGCAACCGCGGCACCGAGAATACAGGTGTCTTTGTGCGGCGCAGCAACGGTAAAAACGGGGTTATGATCGATGACGAGGTGATTCTCGTGGCAGAGCGTAATTCCATGCACGCATTGAACGGCGACAAGGTACGCGTTGAGATCTCTGCCAACCGTAAGGGACAGGAACCAGAGGCGAAGGTTATCGAGATTGTCGAACCGAAAGATCAGGTGTTCATCGGCACTCTCAATGTCGAGAAAAACTATGCCGCGCTCGTCACGGATTCAAAATTCCTTGCCGCCGACATAATAATTCCCCGTTCGAAACTGAAAGGGGGAAAGACCGGCGACAAGGCTATCGCGCGCATCACCCAGTGGCGTGACGAGGAGATGAACCCCCGCGGGGAGGTGGTCGATATTCTCGGAAGAAAAGGGGAGAACACCGCGGAGATGCATGCCATACTCGCAGAATTCGGATTGCCCTATAAATATCCCGAAAATGTGGAGAAAGCGGCAGACAGGATCGATGCCGGGATCACTCCCGAAGAAGTGGCGAAACGTGAAGACTTCCGTGGCGTGGTGACTTTCACAATCGACCCCCGGGATGCGAAAGACTTCGACGACGCTCTTTCAATCCGTCAGCTTGCCAACGGCAACTGGGAGGTGGGCGTGCATATCGCCGATGTCACGCATTATGTCACCCCAAATTCCATTATTGACCGGGAGGCGCAGCAGCGCGCCACCAGTGTCTATCTTGTAGACCGCACGATCCCGATGCTCCCGGAGCATCTCTCAAACGGGATCTGCTCACTCCGGCCGGATGAGGAGAAACTTACTTTCTCGGCGATATTCGAACTCGACGCAAAAGCGAATGTGCTGAACTATCGTATCGGAAGGACTGTGATCAAATCCAACCGCCGTTTCACATACGAGGAGGCTCAGCAGATAATAGAGACCGGAGAAGGGGACTATGCTAAAGAGGTGCTGACACTCGATAAACTCGCAAAAGAATTGCGCCGACGCCGTTACGAAAACGGTGCCCTTGAATTTGACCGTGCGGAAGTACGCTTTGAAATTGATGAACAAGGGAAGCCCGTCAGCGTATATTTCAAGGAATCGAAAGACGCCAACAAACTCATTGAGGAGTTTATGCTCCTTGCCAATCTGACCGTGGCTGAAAGTGTAGGGAAAGTGCCCAAGGGGAAAAAGGCGAAATCGTTTGTCTACCGTGTGCACGACAATCCGGATCCGGAGAAGATAACCAACTTCTCTCAGATCGCGCAAAGATTCGGATTTAAGGTGAAGGCCGAGGGCACGGCGAAGGAGGTCAACAAGAGCCTCAACAGAATGCTCAAGGATGTGAAGGGGCGTGGCGAGGAAAACATGCTTGCGATGCTTGCCATCCGCAGTATGGCGAAAGCCACCTATACGACCGAGAATGTCGGTCACTACGGTCTCGCTCTTGACTATTATACCCATTTCACTTCACCCATACGCCGCTACCCGGACATGATGGTGCACCGTCTTATCGCCAAGTATGCAGACGGCGCGCGCAGCACAGACAAAATAAAACTCGAAGACCAATGCAAGCATTCGTCCGATATGGAGCAGCTTGCCGCAAATGCGGAACGTGCCTCGATACGCTACAAGCAGGTAGAGTTCATGCAGGACCGTCTCGGCGAGATTTATTCCGGGGTAATCTCCGGAGTGACGGAGTGGGGGCTGTATGTGGAGCTTGACGACAATAAATGCGAAGGGTTGGTGCCGGTGCGTGACCTTGCCGACGACTATTATGATTTCGATGAGAAAAACTATTGTCTTATCGGAAGAAAATATCACAACAAGTATACGCTCGGAGATCAGGTGAAGGTGCAGGTGGCACGAGCCGACCTCGACCGCAAGCAGCTCGACTTCGCATTGATTTCAGACGACGGGAATCCCAACAAGCCGCTTAAGGAAAGCAAGAGCAGGAATCCGCGTCATAATCCCAAAGACAAAAAGAAGAGCCGTTCACGCGGAGGCAATAAACGACGGCAGAAAAAATAATCATGCCGTAAAATTAAAAACTTAACTAAATAATGAAGCGAAAGAAAATTTCAACTTTGATAGGCGGTGCCGCCCTCCTTGCCGGGGGTGGCGTCGCCTATGCATCGGGAGATGTAGTGGTCTCCACCGATGCCTACACATGGAAAGGGGATACCCTTTATCAGGACGAGTTTAAGGCGTGGGCTGAAAACCCATATGAGATCCGCTCCACATACAAGGCGCAACCGGGATATTTCATGCCGATAAGTCAGACGTGGGTAAAGAAAAACGATCTCTCCGCCTATCCTAAGGTGAGCGGAGGAAATCCTCTTATGGAGGCGGTCTACAATATGGGGCTTGACGAGATGGTAAACGCCGTGGAACCCGACACCACACTCCGCACAGGCAAGGAATGGGCAGGCGTGTGGACCCGCGACGTCAGCTATTCCATCATTCTCTCGATGGCGTCGATGCAGCCGGAGGCTTCCATGAATTCCCTTTTGAAGAAGATCAACAAAGAGGGTCAGATTATTCAGGATACAGGTTCGGGTGGTGCGTGGCCGGTCTCTTCCGACCGTATGATATGGACTGTTGCCGCATGGGAGATATATAAAGTGACCGGTGACAAGAAATGGCTTGAGACGGTCTATCCAGTTGTGGAGCGATCCATGGCTAAAGACGCCAAGACGATATTAAGTGAAAACGGTCTTATAAAAGGGGAGACCTCTTTCATAGACTGGCGTGAGCAGAGCTATCCGAAATGGATGCAGACTGTAGATATTTCGCAGAGTGAGGCTATGGGTACAAACGTGCTTTATGCCGCCGCTCTTAAATGTGCTTCCGAGATGGCTGGTGTGTTGGGTAAAAAGAAAGAGGCTGCAGCTTACGCAAGGCAGGCGGAAGAGCTTTCTGCCGCCATCGACAAGATGTTCTGGATGCCGGATAAAGGTTATTACGGGATGTATACCTACGGCAGGGATAACAAGATCCTAAATCCTCGTGCCGAGACATTGGGAGAGTCTCTTGCCATCCTTTACGACATTGCGCCCAAGGACCGTCAGAAATCAATTTCGGAAAATAACCCCACTACCAAATACGGACCGGCGATTTTCTATCCGCAGATTTACGATATGCCCAGCTACCACAATAATGCGTTGTGGCCTTTTGTGGCGTCTTACTGGGCGCTCGCGCAGGCTAAGGCAGGCAACGAGCAGGGTGCGCTGGAAGGTATCGGCAGCGTTATACGTCCCGCAGCCTTGTTCGCCACCAACAAGGAGAATTTCAATCTTGACAACGGCGACATATTTACCGAACTCAACTCTTCCAACATGCTGTGGAGCCTTGCCGGAAATATCGCGCTCACCAATCAGATGCTTTTCGGAATCCATTTTGAAAAAGACGGTCTGAGGATCGAGCCCTTTGTCCCGGAAGCATTAGGCGGGGAGCGGACGCTTTCAAACTTTCCGTATCGCGGGGCGCGCCTCAACATAACCGTGAAAGGATATGGCGACCGTGTGCAGGGAATAACCGTCAACGGAAAGGGGTATTATCCGGAGAAGGGGAAAGTGATCCCCGCCAAACTTCTCAAGAATGGCGGCGATATTGTGATTGAGATGGACAATCAACCGATCACTCCGATGAAGGTGAATCACGTCAATAATTCCAATGCCCCGCTGACGCCAATGGCATGGCTTTCGTCAGACAGCAGTCTTGCCGGCGAAGGTGTGCCTGCGTCAAATCTTCTTGAATGGAACCCTATCGAATACATCGGGGAATATATAGTGCTTCGCGACGGCAAGGAAGTGGGTCGCACACGTCAGACATCATGGCCTGCTGTAGAGGAAGGGGAATGGCAAGTGATAGGAGTATCCGGCAGAGGCGTGGAAAGTTTCGCGTCTGAGCCGCGTAGCAACCGCATACGCGTCTTTTGCGAGATGGATAATGAAACAGTGTCAATGAAGTCTCCGGAAGTCTCCTATAAGCCTGAAAAGGGCGTCGAGGGATATCGGGGCAAAGGATTTGTTGAAACAGACCATACATTATCACCGGTAGTGGCAAAGTTCGAGACAAAACCGGGAAATATGCCCGCCGGGGAATACACAATCTCGTTCCGCTATGCCAATGGCAACGGACCGGTCAACACCGAGAACAAGGCTGCCATCCGTAGTCTTTATGTAGACGGCAAAGATGTGGGCACAGTGGTTATGCCTCAGCGTGGGGTAGGCAATTGGAACGACTGGGGAATGTCAAACTCAGTCCGTGTGACGCTTGAACCGGGTCAACATGAAGTGAAATTGATGTTCAATTCTGAAGACGAGAATATGAATATCGGCACAAATCATGCAATAATCGACGGGGTGCTGATAGAAAAAGTTTCAAAATAAGAAGTCAAATAAAAATAGAAATCGGCTGATACATAGAGGTGTGTCAGCCGATGCTATTTTTATTGCTTAAAAAATGCCTTAATTTGTTTGGTCAATTTCGAAATAATGCCTAACTTTGCATCGGGTGAGTCCTGCACGACTTGCTCCCCGTAAATCCCCCAGGTCTTGACCGAAGCAAGGGTAGCGGGTTGAGCTGT
>JAIDJJ010000327.1 GCA_029052265.1 Muribaculaceae bacterium | reverse complement strand
TTACTGCATATGCCACCATAGCCCAGACAGACCTCCACCACGGCGGCAAGACCTCAAAGCTTATGGAATCCATACTTTCCGACCCGTCTGCGGCTATGGCACGCACCTCAAAAGTATATTCACCCTCCTTAAGATTGGTAAATTCTTTAATTCCGGAAGAAACCGGGGCGCTCCATTTGTCTCCTTTGAACCGGGAACAATACATCACACCCCGGGCAAGTTCCACCGGACTTCCAAATTCTATACGTATGGAATTTTCAGAATATTTCAAAACAATTTTTTCTTTTATATCAAGAAAGTTCCCCAGATAGACAGTGGAATCTTTCAAGGCACTGACCGCCATCCTGGAAATCCGAGACAACGGCTTACTCCATTCTTCCGATACATCGGCGTGAGGTTCAGAAAAATCAAAGAAGGCATATCCGCTGTGTGTGGGATAGGCAAGATAATCCGGAGCTACAGGAAACATCACATTACCGTCGTGCATCGGCTTTGTATCCGACGGGGGAAGCGGTATTCGCCTGCTTCCGAGAATACCGACAGGATCTGCCTGTATTATCTCCTTGTCAGTAACAGCATAAATCCACCCCCCGGTCTTACATACCCTCGACACTTTTGCAGGAGCTCCAAGCAGGACAGAAATCCCCTGGTCAGGCACAATCGCCTCGTTTTTTGAATCATACCGATATATTCCTGCCGGAGTGGCAAAATATATGTCGTTATCAATCCTGCTTATCGACACGTCAGAAGTGAGCGGTATGCCATCGGATGTTTCTTTAAAATTATAGATTCTCTCTACTTTCATCCGCGACGTGTCTACCGCCAGACGATAGACCCCTTCCTCCCCGTTGTCACTCCAAAGACGCGAGGGCGACTCCTGAACAAAATTATAGCAACTCCCGGAATATCCCCCTACGGCTACATCAAGCTTCCACACACCGTTCACTTTACGGATCACCTGAAACCCGAAATATGTACCGACATATGCCCTTTCAGGATCATTACGGAAACGTTGCACGTCCCAGGCAGCCTTGACTCCTTCAATTTTCACAGAAACTCCATTTTTTATAAGATACAATCCCCTGTCGTGGCAACAGAAAAGGTCATCCCCGATTTTCGGCAATCCCCATACCTGCCCTTTCAAACCTGCCACCTGCCGGAAATCAGTGCGCGACAGGTCAGCTCCAGGAAAATAATCCACATAAAAAAGCCCGCGGTTTGTACCGAGATACATCTTCTCCCCGACTGTAGCC
>JAIDJJ010000326.1 GCA_029052265.1 Muribaculaceae bacterium | reverse complement strand
ATATTTACTGAGTTTGTGTATATTTGTGGCAGAGTTTAATTTATACAAAAAATATATGAAAAACTTGTTTGAATATGGTTTTGTCATTGGTTTGGGACTGCTGTTTTGTGCTTGTCATGACAATGATGGAGAAATGGATTTGCCGGTGACTCCTGAGGAGCCGGGTGAGGTTGTGGACATGCCTGAGATTGATGGCAAAGTTTATAGTGCCGGAGATAATTTTGTCCTGACATCAGGTTATATGACACATGGGGGTGTGTTGGAATATAATATAAAACTTAAAAAAGGACAACATGCCTCAATTTCATTTGATGGAAAAGAGAACGGTGCCATAAAATTTTATACAGACAATCTTGATCTTTCCACTATAGAAGGAAATCCGGTTAGCGGTGAAGTTGCACGTCCCGCTTTAGGAGGATTTGGGAAAGAAGTCAGTGTTCCGTTGAAAGTAGTTCCTTATTACGACACGAGAAAATATTATTTATCGGGGGAGCAAGTTGTTTCCGGAGTAAAAGTAACTGTCTCACATGGATTTGTTACATCTGAAGGATTCAAGGCACAATTTGATGAGAATTATGTAATGGGAGAGGACCATTCAAGTGGATTCAAGAATGAGGGGGCATCATATATGATAGGTTTCCCTGAACATGATGCATCATACCATTACACGGTTTCTCCGTTTATCGTAGGAATTGATAGTTCAGTCTATCCCAAGGAAAGTGAAGAAAATATTTCACTTTCAGACGTGATGCAAGTGCTGCTGAACACGCCGTTTCTTAAGGAAAGCGACTATGGGTTCGATAGGGAAATAGACAGGGACATTTCCATATCGACGCTTTGGGGAAGGTTGATCCCCGGATTTGGTATTCCTGATGACTGCCGTATATATCCATTGTGTTTCGGAATATATGCTATCTATCCACCGGAAACATTCTGTGCAAGCGATGTTACAGAGTCATCATATCGTCTTCATTTTGATCCGGCTAAGGTATTTGAGATGAAAATAGCAAAAAGCAAAAATGGAACTGAAAAATACGCTTTGAATACTCCGGCATTGTATTCTCTGTTGTCAAACATATTTCTTGCGCTTACACCGGGTAATGCCGAAGGGATTTTAATGGAAGATGTCACTGTCTATGACAAATATAGATTCGAGACTATATTCTCAGACCGAGCCATCGGCATGAAAGTGTTGTCGATTATTCTGTCAAGTGCGTTTAGTGATCCGAATGCTATTGAACGCATGAAAAACGCTTTGGAAAATGAAGGGATGAACGCAGACATTCTTGCATCTGTGGTTTATGTAGCTAATAATTTAGACAGTATTTTAAATAATACCGACGGAGCAACTTTCGGATGGTCGTACTGCTCCGTGTCTCCTTATTTTGACACTAGTGAATATTACTACGAAAAGCTTTATGAAAATTGAAATCAACAGAAATGTTTAAATAAAACAGAAGGACAAAAGGACAGATGTTTAAATATAAACAGAAGGACAAAAGGACAGAGGTTTAAATAAAACAGAAGGACAGGAGGACAAAAGTTTAAATATAAACAGA
>JAIDJJ010000325.1 GCA_029052265.1 Muribaculaceae bacterium | reverse complement strand
ATCCGGATATGGCTGCTGTCGACGTTCAGAACCGTGTTGCAAAGGCTGCGTCTTTCCTTCCTTCTGAAGTAAACCAGGTAGGTGTCATCACCCAGAAACGCCAGACATCAATGCTTATGGTTATCGGTATGTTTGACCCGGAAGACAAATATACCACCCAGTTTATCGACAACTACATGAGCATCAATATCCTTCCCCAGATCAAACGTGTATCAGGCGTGGGTGAGGCGATGGCGTTCGGTGCCGATTATTCAATGCGTATATGGCTGAAACCTGACAAAATGGCTCAATATAAACTGATGCCTTCAGATATCAGTGCCGCTCTTGCAGAACAGAATATAGAAGCCGCGCCCGGACAGTTTGGAGAACAGGGAAATCAGAGTTTCCAGTATGTGCTCCGCTATAAAGGCCGCCTTTCCGATTCAAAAGAATTCGAGGACATTATCCTTAAGGCATCTCCTACCGGAGAGATTCTTCGTTTAAGTGATGTCGCTGACGTAGAGCTCGGTCGACTCACCTATGGATTTCAAAACTTGAACAATGGACACCTCGGCAGCTCCGCAATCGTGTTCCAGTCGGCAGGATCAAATGCAACACAGGTTATCGAAGATATCGAAAAACTGATGGATGAGGCACGCAAATCCCTCCCCGCCGGTATGGTACTCCAGACCACCATGAGTGTCAACGACTTCCTCTTCGCTTCTATCCATGAGGTTATCAAGACTCTTATCGAGGCGTTTGTGCTCGTGTTTGTCGTTGTGTTTGTCTTCCTGCAGGACTTCCGGTCCACTCTCATCCCGATGATCGCCATCCCTGTGGCACTTATCGGTACATTCTTCCTGCTATACATTTTCGGATTCACCATCAACCTTCTCACCCTTTCAGCTCTCGTTCTTGCGATCGCGATAGTGGTCGATGATGCCATAGTGGTGGTGGAGGCGGTGCACGCCAAGCTTGACCAAGGCTATAAGTCACCGCGCAAGGCATCTATCGACGCAATGAGAGAAATCTCCGGAGCACTCATCTCCATCACCCTTGTGATGATGCTCGTGTTCATACCTGTGTCATTCCTCGGAGGCACATCAGGTATATTCTACCGTCAGTTCGGTCTTACAATGGCAATGGCTATCGGTCTTTCAGCAATCAACGCATTGACCCTCTCCCCCGCCCTCTGCGCGCTCTTCCTCAAAGGTCACGACGACAAGAATCTGAAAGAAAGAATGGGTGAAGCTTATGGTGAAGCCGCCAAGACAATGGCATCGGCTTATAAGAAACGCGTCTCGTTCCCTCCGATTGTCACATTCATTTTCCTTTGTGCCGCTATCGTATT
>JAIDJJ010000324.1 GCA_029052265.1 Muribaculaceae bacterium | reverse complement strand
GTTGCATGGACCCTACTTTGTGCCCAGACTCCATATGAAGCGGCTGTTGTAGGAATATTCCCACGTAAATTCCTTTCAGTCAATTCTCATGGTGTGCCGGCGTATGGCATGCGGGTATCCTCTGTTGCAATGACATTGTGCCTGTTGCTTGTAGTGACGGCGGAAGATGTATATCTTGCGGCAGTAAATCTCGCGTCAATGATGATACTTCCTTGCTATTTTTTCTGTGGGCTTTACTTGATGAAATTATCGTGTCGTCATACTTCGGAATCCGGAGTATCTCATAATGTATGGACTTTATTCATATCGGTGGTGACAATGATATATTGTATGTATTCGATGTGGGCAGGATCATTGTATCTGCTGATGCTCACCTCGACATTTTATTTGGCAGGGACACCATTCTTCATAATGGCACAGCGCCATAAAAATCAAGGCAGCACCACTTATTCAAAATTATTGACCCGAAAGGAGCAGATGCTTTTTACTGTACTTGTGATATTGGCATCAATTTCAATCTGGATGTTGCTGACAGGGAAACTGGCGCTTGATGGATAAGTTGCAAAACGATAATTATTCATGTATGCAGATTGGTTAATTGAGGATTTTGGATTATATTTGCATTGAAAATCCGGATCTCAGATCCACATTATTCTAACCAATTCTATTCCACATGAAAAGATTTATTCTTCCTGCAGCCCTTCTGCTGACTCCACTCTCAATGATGGCGGTCAGTCCGATGTGGATGCGAGATGTAAAGATTTCTCCCGATGGAAAAACTATTGTGTTTTCTTATAAGGGGGATTTATTCACAGTGCCTGCAAACGGGGGCAAGGCGACACGTCTCACCACAACAGAAGCTTATGAGAGCTCTCCGGTATGGTCACCAAAGGGTGATAAGATCGCTTACGCTTCTGACCGTAATGGCGGAAAGGACGTATATGTCATTCCGGCTACAGGAGGTCAGTCTGTCAGGTTGACATTTAATTCGGTTGCAGAGACTCCTGAAGCGTTTTCTCCTGATGGAAAGAATGTGATTTATTCTGCCTATATTCAGAAGCCGGCGGTCAATTCCGGCGGTCCACACAGAAGTCAGAATGAATTGTATTCAGTTCCTGTAGAAGGCGGAAGACCGGTTCAGATCCTTTCAACTCCTGCAGTGAGCCTTTCCATGCGTCCTGACGGGAGTTTCCTTTATGAAAATGTAAAAGGTTCGGAAGACAAATGGAGAAAACATCACACCTCGTCGGTTACACGGGATATATGGATGTATAATCCTTCTGACAAATCTTATAAAAATCTCACAGCGCGTGCCGGAGAGGATAGAGAACCTGTAATAGCGGCAGACAACAACAACTTCTATTTCCTGAGTGAACGGGAGGGAGGGTCTTTCAATGTATATCGTCAATCTATTTCAGGAAACGGAAACATTGAGAAACTCACATCTTTTACGAAGCATCCTGTCCGCTTTCTCAGTGCGGGTGCCGGGGATATGCTTGCATTTACCTATAATGGTGAATTATATACTATGAAACCGGGGGCAAAGGCAACGAAAGTACCGGTTGACATAGTAGACGATTTCATGGAAGATGTAGTAGATATCCCATTTTCCAGAGCTCAAGGAGCTGTCGTGTCTCCTGACGGCAAACAGGTTGCATTTATTGTACGAGGAGAAGTGTTTGTGACTTCTTCTGATTACCCTTCCACGAAACAAATTACACACACACCGGCTATTGAAAACGGGCTTTCGTGGGGAAGCGACGGCAGATCATTGTACTACGGTTCCCTCAGAAACGGAAGAAGCAATATCATAAAAGCTACAATTAAGCGGGAAGACGATCCAAATTTTTCGAACGCTACAGTTATTGAAGAAAAAGAAATGTTTTCAAATGATGGCGTTGAACGTGGGTATCCGTCAATTTCTCCTGATGGCAAAAAAATGGTCTTTGTTGAAGATCGTACCAAACTTAAAGTGATGGATCTTGATTCGAAGAAAATCAAGACACTTTCAGACGACCGCATTAAAACATCCAGAAGCACAGGAATTAGTGTAGAATGGAGCCCTGACAGCAAGTGGGTTACTCTTGAAGTCATGAACCCTATGCATGAACCCTATGGAGACATAGCGATCATTAATGTTGAGACCGGTGAATTTATAAATCTCACCAATACCGGATATTTTGATCAGAATCCTCGTTTTACCCCTTCAGGCGACGCCGTTATATTTGAATCGGAGCGCTTTGGTATGCGTAACCACGCATCCTGGGGATCGGAGTCTGACGTAATGATGGTCTTCCTGACAAAAGAGGCATATGATAAATATCGTATGAACGAGGAGGATTACGAACTCTTTAAGGAAGTCGAGGCTCAGCAAAAGAAAGATGCTAAAACAGAAAAGGAAGCAGGTGTTGACAAAAAAAGTAAAAAGGAGAAGAGTGGCGATGACGATAAGAAAAAAGTTGAGGTCAATATAGATCGTGAAGGTATTCGTGACCGGATCGTAAGGTTGACACCAAATTCTTCGAGCCTTACTGATTTTGTCGTGTCTAAAGATGGAAAGACGCTTTATTATGTTTCGTCATTTGAAGATGGCTACGACTTGTGGTCAAAGGATTTGAGAAAAGGAGATGTGTCTCTTGTAAAGAAAATCGGATCCTCCCCGGCAGGGATTCAGACTGATAAAAACGGCAACATGTATCTTGTCGGAGCTACAGTACGCAAGTTTGTGCCATCGTCCAAAACTTTGAAGAATATTTCAACAACAGGTAAAGTGAAAATCGATCCCTACAAAGAGAGGGAGGCAATGTTCGACTTTATGGCAAACGAGGCTCAGGAGAGATTTTATCTTGCCAAAATGCCGATTAACTGGAAAGAATATGTTGAGAACTACAGGAAATTCCTTCCTCATATTAACAACAATTACGATTTTCAGCTATTGTTAAGTGAGATTCTTGGCGAACTGAATGTGTCGCATTCAGGTGGCAGATATTATTCGGCAGGGGCAAAAGAGCAGACTGCTTCTCTGGGTCTGATATTTGATCTTTCTTCAGATAAGGATGGTGTCAGAATCGAAGAGATTGTTGCCGGCGGACCGTTCGACCGTTCAACGACCAAGGTTAAAGCCGGAGATATAGTGGAAGCCATCAATGGAGAGAAGATCAAATCAGGAAAAGATTGGACTTATCTTCTAAATAATACTGTTAAGAAGAAAACTCTCGTATCATTCTACAGCCCGGCTTCCGGTGATCGTTGGGATGAGGTGGTACTTCCTATATCTTCCGCAGCTATGTCTGATCTTATCTATGAAAGATGGGTCAAGAGGAATGAACATCTTGTAGACAGCCTTTCCGGTGGACGTCTTGGATATGTGCATATAAAATCAATGAGTGACGACAGTTTCCGTACCATTTACGCCAAGATACTTGGGGAATACAACAATCGAGATGGTATTGTAATTGATACACGTTGGAATGGCGGTGGTCGTCTGCATGAAGATATCGAAGTGCTTTTCAGCGGAGAAAAATATCTTACTCAGGAAAATCATGGCGTTAAATCAGCTACTATGCCGTCAAGACGTTGGAACAAACCCAGCATAATGGTGACAGGAGAAGCAAACTACAGCAATGCGCATGGCACTCCATGGGTTTACAAGTACAAAAATCTCGGTAAGGTGGTGGGTATGCCTGTGCCCGGTACAATGTCCAGTGTGAATTGGATCACAATGCAGGATCCGTCAATGGTATTTGGTATTCCTGTGACAGCATTCCGTACTGCCGATGGAAACGTGCTTGAGAATACTCAGCTCGAACCGGATATTCTTGTGGAAAACAAACCGGAGGATGTTGTCAAAGGTAAAGACGCTCAACTTGAAACAGCGGTAAAAGAACTTCTTAAAGAAGTGGATTCAAAGAATTGATAAATTTTTTATCGACAATAGTTCTTTGGGGAGAGATTTCAAATGAGATCTCTCCCCTCTTCTTTTTCATAACAGACGTTAATTTTCTCTTTTTTAAAACTTGGACAAGGTGTAGCTTAAAGAAAATTTTGTTAATTTTGCAATCATAATTGTCCGGAAGAAAATGTCAGGGATATTGGCTGGCAGATATTGCACATACTGTCAGTTCATACTTTTGGATTAATCCCGGAAAGCAATTCGATAATAAAATGAAGATTAATTCACGCATTTTTCCATACATAGGAATAGCTGTGGTGGCAGTTCCAGTTTTTGCTGCCGGTCCCAAACTTCCCAAGGTTGAAATATTGGGTAAAGAATATTACTACCACGAAATTAAGAAGGGGGAATCAATTTATGGCATTGCAAAGCAGCACGGTTGGGATCTTGAAGAGCTCGTAAGACTGAATCCGAATGCTTCTTCAGAAATGGCAAAGGGAACGAGATTATATTATCCTACCGGTAAAATCACAGTCGTGACAGAAGAGCCTGTATCTGGAATAGATATGGACAGCATCTCGTATGAGCCTATAAATCATGTAGTAAAAAAAGGAGAGACTGTTTATAGCATTTCCCGCCAATATAATGTTCCTTTGGATGTGATTTATGCAGCCTATCCTGATGCCAAATATGGAATAAAGGCAGGAGAAACAATTGTGATTCAACAATCACCGCAAACTGTTTCTGATAAATATCTTTATTATGTAGTTAAGCCCGGAGATACTTTATATTCTCTTGCAAAAAAATATCACACTTCAGTCGAAGATATCCTTGTTGCAAATCCGTCTGTTTCTGAAAAGAATTTTAAAATCGGAGACACTATACGACTCGCAATCAATTCCAATAGCAAGAGGATTCATACTGAACTTGTAGAGGAAGAGCGTCTTGCAAGTGTGGAAAGTTACAAAGTAAAAAAGAATGACACATGGTCTTCTATCGCGCAGGAAACCGGAGTGGATGAAGATACATTAAAGGAAGCTAATGAGGATGCCCCCAAACCTAAGAAAAATGAGATTGTTAATATCCCGGTTATAGAGACAGTCCAGGTTGAAAAAGAGGTTGAGAAGGAAGATCCGCGTGAATTGACTTCTGAAGGCATTCAAGAATTATATGATTCCATCCATAATATAGATTCTGACCAGAGCATGCTTGACGAGGTGAGGATCGCTGCAATTCTTGACGAACCGACTTCAAATAAAGATCTTGATTTTTCGAGAGGATTTATTTTGGCGATAGAAGAAATGAAGGACGCTCCATATAAAATCAATTTCAAGATAATAGACGGCAGAAAGTCTACAGATGCAGTATCCTCTGCTCTTGATGATTTTGAACCTAATCTCATTGTCGCGACAGCCGACAGGAATTTTCCTGCCTTTCTTGCAGACTATGGAAATACCAATCATATCGAGGTGGTTAATGTTTTTGACGTGAAAAATGAATTGTATGAAGACAATCCCTCGATGGTACAACTCTTGCCCCCTTCTTCATATTTCAATCAGCAAATGGCAGACAGGTTATATGAAGAGTTTGCCGACAGGAAACTCATAGTTGTGGGTATGCCCGATTCAAATGATGGAATTGCTGAGAGTCTGTTACCGAAATTCCAAGAATATGATAGATCAGAAATCCCTGTTTCCGGTCTGTCTGAATTTAGCGTGTCGGATTCCG
>JAIDJJ010000323.1 GCA_029052265.1 Muribaculaceae bacterium | reverse complement strand
ATGTATGGTGTAAATATCCTGCTGTTGGGCAGCGGATATAAGATGCTTGGCAAAACTTTTGCGATCCGCACGATTTTCGGAGCCACGGGAATGTCGATTTTCATAGGGCTTATGGAAGGATATTTCATTTCCCATCCCCCCTTGCTACAGGAAACGGCAATGAGCATTGTGCTCGGAGGAATACTGTGCGGACTCGGCATAGGCACTATCTATATTCACAACGGGACATCAGGAGGGTCTGACATAATAGCCGCCATGGTGACAAAGGTCTCGAATGTGAGCGTGGGCAGAATCCTCATGATAGTCGACATGTCGATCGTGGCTCTCACATTTTTCCTGCCGTTCGAAGGATCGATGGAAGAACGTGTACAGTCAAGCCTGCCAAGAATAATCTATGGATGGGTGACAATATTCATATATTCCTACATCACCGACATGCTTATCAATTCAAACAGGCAGGCAACCCAGTTCATTATCTTCTCATCAAAATGGGCAGAGATTGCAAGCTCGATAAATACTGACGCCCACAGAGGAGTGACAGTGGTCGACGGCACGGGATGGTACACAAAAAACGATGTCAAGATCCTTCTTGTATGGTGTCGTAAAATTGAAGCTGTGACCATATGCCGTATAATAAAAACGATCGACAACAACGCTTTCATAGCGCAAAGTCACGCCAACGGTGTTTACGGCAAAGGGTTCGACACAATGAAAGTCAAAATCAACAAAAATCGACAGGATTCATCCAACTCCATCCAAATGCAGATTGATGAGACAAATGAGTCATCTGCTATAATAGCAAACAATTCAGAAGTATAAATTCATAAAAAACATCGAAGCGCAAATTCTTTTGGGAATTTGCGCTTCAATGTTTTTTATTCAAGGCTTGTTAGAAGATCCGTCCTGTATAAAATGATTGGCATTACATTTATTGTCGAACCGGCTCTTATATATTGAATATAACCCCGATATTCACACACCTCGGGAGAGCGGGACCATATATATATCCTGAATCACGAAGCATACCCTCGTCAAAGTCGCGCTGATACGAGTTGAATATATTGCTGACGCCTGCCGATACATCCAGATTGGCACGATTAAACAGCCTGAATGTGTAGGTGAGTTTGACAGAGGCATCAAAAAAAGATTGTGTTTTCACAGCGAGGTCTACATCAGTGCCTGAGCCCTCCATATGCTGAACCAGCATCGGTCCCGTACCTGTGCCGGTAAAAGTGGCCCGGAGAGAATTTAAAATCTTCCAGTTTGCTGTGAAATATCCATAAATATCAGGTGTGCGAAACATTTTTCTGACCGCCGGGACATCCGGATTCTCGCTCCACACCTCCGCTTTCTTATAACGGCTTTGCTGTAAAGTCACACCACCCTGAATATCAAAACGGCTTGAAAAGAAAGCCTTCGCCTCAAGGTTCATGCCTAAGACACGCGCACCCGAACCATTATAACGTTCAAGAACCGCATTGCCGTTTTCATCAA
>JAIDJJ010000322.1 GCA_029052265.1 Muribaculaceae bacterium | reverse complement strand
CGCAGTCGTACACAGCCAACAAGAAGTATCTTCCTTTCTCACAGTCGACAATCGACCGGAGCAATGGTTCTATAACTCAGAACCCTTACTATGAATGATAAATAGTAAATATTACCGGGAGGCGGGGACGCCCCGCCTCCCATTTAAAAACAAGATAACAAATGAAATTAATCAATAAAATATTCTCCATTGCAGCGACTGCAGGAGCGCTTCTGGCGTTTTCATCCTGTGCATCGGAGTCGATTGACTATCCGTCGGAGTCAGGACTTGCCGATGCAAGCCAGTACACCATTAATGTGACGGTAAATCAGGAAACAAATGAGTGGTCGGCATCAGCTGTCAGCCCGTCAGGACCGACTAAAGGGGTACGTTTCCTTTGGACAATCTATGAAAACGGTACTGATAAGAAGCCGACTGTAAAAATAGCTGACGGAGTGGCAGGACAGATCCGCGCTCAGGGTGACTATCCCATAGAATTGCAGATTATGAACCATGCCGGAGTGTCGAGAACAATAGCATCCTCCATCATTCATATTGAAAACAATCTCGGGGGCGACGCCTTCATGGGCTATGATTATGACAGCCCGTCAAACCTCTGGAAGAATTGCTCGATAACTCCTTCTTACTGGTTTGCCAATTCCGGCTGGGGAGAGATAGCTACCCCCGCGATAAATCTCACGAATGAAGAGATCAGCTTCACCTGCCCGTCGGATATGGGCGGAGACCAGTGGCAGGGTCAGGTACATCTTGGTACCAATATCCCGGTTGAGGCTTCCAAAACTTATGATTTCTCAATTTTTATCAATCCGTCGGCAGATGCGGTTGTGACTGTAAAGGTTCAGAAAGATGGGGATGACAATACATTCTTTGTCGCTGATAAGATTGATTTTGTGGCAGGAGGAAACTTCTATCATTTCGCAAATCTGCCCGGTTTCGACGGAAATCTGAACTTGACTCTTGATTTCGGAGGTAATGCCGACAAGAGCTTTGTGATACAGAATATTGTATTCATGGAACATGCTGACGGCAATAATACCGTAGTTCTTCCGGATACTCCCGATTGCAAGTGGGTTGCTGTGGATTCCCCGCAGAATCTCTGGAACGATTCCAAATATACAATTGATGCCTGGACTTCAGGTGCCGGCTGGGACGGGGATGTTGCCAATCCGGATGTTGTAGAGGAAGGTAATTCTATTCTTCTTACTTATAATCAGGCTCCCGGCGCTGATCAGTGGAAGGCTCAGTTCAAACTGAAATCCGATCTTTCGCTTGATGCCTCAAAGAGCTATGATTACCGCGTGACACTCGGCTCGACATCCACTTTCTATGGAGCCACCATCAAACTTACTAACGGTGTAGACGATACATTCTATATTGATCCGCGAGTAAATCTTTATGCAAACGGCGACCTTACATTCGGGTTTGCGAACCTGTCAGGGAAGCAGATTGACGATGTGGTGCTCGTGTTTGACTTCGGCGGTTGCCCGGCTGGAACAACGATCTCCATTAAGGATATCATAGTCCAGGAACATCAGAATAAATAACAGGTGATAAATCTAAAAAGGATTTTTATGTTTTAGGTTTACTTGGGGTCTCCGTCGATGGAGGCGGAGACCCCATTTAATTTTAATCCCGATTAGGGTAACTAACACTACTCTCATAATGAAAAGATTTAAGACATCACTTATTTGCGGCGTGTCAGGGTTGCTCCTCGCCTCTGCTGCATGGAGCTGCGCGCAAAATGCGGATGCCGCCATAGAAGATATAAAATTCATGCAGGTGAAGGGTGCCGACCTTATAGACCCTGACGGTAATAAATTTTTTATTGTAGGAACCAATCTTGGCAACTGGCTTAATCCGGAAGGGTATATGTTCGGTTTCCAGAGAATGAACGCCCCCCGTCAGATCAACGATCTGTTTTCTCATCTTGTCGGACCGGAGAAGACAGCAGAATTCTGGCAGCAGTTTAAAGACAACTATATCACGAAAGATGATATAGATTTCATAGCTGCATCCGGGGCAAACACTATCCGCCTTCCGTTCCATTACAAACTCTTTACAGATGAAGATTACATGGGGCTTACCTCCGCACAGGACGGTTTTGCACGTATAGACAGTGTGGTGAACTGGTGTCGTGCCGACAATCTTTATCTGATTCTTGACATGCATGATGCTCCCGGCGGGCAAACCGGAGACAACATCGATGATTCCTACGGCTATCCCTGGCTTTTTGAAAGTGAAAAAAATCAGGAGCAGTTCTGTGAAATCTGGCGTAAGATTGCCGATCACTATAAGAATGAACCGGTGATTCTCGGTTATGAACTCATCAATGAGCCTATAGCCACATATTTCGACAATCAGGATGAACTCAATGCAAAGCTGGAGCCTCTATACAAACGTTGTGTGGCTGCTATCCGTGAAGTCGATCCCAATCATATCATTCTGATCGGCGCCCCACAGTGGAACAGCAATTTCGAGCCGCTGAAGGATACGGACTATGATCCGCAGATGATGTTTACATGTCATCGTTACGGAGGTCCCGCTACTGCTCCCGCCATCCAGTCGTATATAGATTTCCGCGACAAGAGCAACCGTCCGATGTATATGGGTGAGATCGGACATAACACCGACGAGTGGCAGGCTGATTTTGTAAAGGTGATGAAAGATAATAATATAGGTTATACTTTCTGGCCTTATAAGAAGCGTGACAACAGCTGCATGATGGGCATTACGATGCCTGAGGAGTGGGAAGAGGTCGTAAGGTTTGCCGAAGGTCCCCACCACACATTTGCTGAAGTGCGCGAAGCAAAGCCGGATCGAGCTAAGGCTCAGGTGGCGCTTGATAAGTTTATCGAGCAGTGCAAGCAAAAGAATTGTGTGCCTCAGGAAGGTTATATCGCTTCCATGGGTCTAAAGGTTCCATAAAGAAGGGAGAAGAGTAATCTTAAATTATAAGTCTTATAAAACTTATATATGATAAATCTTAGAAACTGTTTAAATTTATTTGTCGAAGGAATTGAGAGGATTTGTCGAGCAGATTTTTGATATTTATGATGGAGTTATGGGGTTCCATAATGACTGAATAAATATCATAAAGATGATGACAAAGACCTCAAAGACAAGACAAAATAAATTTTAAACAGTTTCTTATAACGGTCGCATAAAAAAAGGTATACCAAAAAATGATATACCTTTTTTTCAATATTATGCTGTTAATCTTATCTATGTGCCTTTCCCGAAGCTTTATATGGTTGCTTTTGGATAGCTTTGATAGATTTTTTCGCTGCACTTCTTGTTGCGGAAGATTTTTTCAGAGTGATGTTGAGATCAGAGTAATAATACCAGTCAGGATCCCAGCAATACCAGTATGCCACATGTGGTAGGAAAATCGAACCGTCGCCGTTGATGGTCGCGACAACAGACTGGTCTACACCTTCAACCGAGGCAAGTGTATAGTTGCCGCATACTTGAGGAGCGATTGTAATGGTTTTATTATCTAAGTCAACAACACCGTTTACGGGATAACCTGTCCAGTAAAGATTTGAAATAGCCACAGTAGACTCGTTTACTTTAGAAATTTCAGCCCCATACCATTCATAATCCACATCGTTGTTATCTTCATCACCTAATCCGTCATAGCCTTGGAAATATGATGAATAGCTTCCTACAATGTCGTCTATAGTAAGGGAAGTATCTCCTGATGTGGATGAAGTCCAGTTGAAAGTGTCACATTCATAGAAGTTTGCCCAACCGGCATCATAATACGACATCCATAAATCACCGCCTGCTGAGCTGCCGTCAAATCCTGATAAGCTAATGGCGGCAACATATACATATATATCACCCACGGAGGCAACTCCGGTTGCTACAGTGTAATAATCCTCATAATCGTATGTTCCTGAGAGGATTGATAGCTTGCCGTCAGTCCCGACAGAGAAATTGAGATCGTATCCTTCAACTCCATAGAATGCAGGAATGGAGTAAGTGCCATCGGAATATGCAAAAAGAGTGGCATTCCATGATTTGTTAAGTACATAGCTGTAGTAGGTGCCTGTAGCTTTCCAAAGGAATGTGGGTGTTGAAGTCTTGAATTGGAATGTCACAGTGGCTGCGTCACTTTCTGGGACGAACCCACCCTGTGAGGAAACTGCCTTGACTGAAAATGTATAGTCACCGTCTTCCAGACCGGAGATCTTGACAGATGTAGTTGTCAAATTTCCGGAATTCACGATCCCCCCTTCAGATGCCGAGATTGTGTAGGAATAAGAATCCGCATTCTCAACAGCATCCCAAGTAGCTATATTGTCTGCAACTGCAAGATTGGCAGGAGCAGCCAGTTTTTTGAGAGCAGCCGTTGTGGCTGTGAGTTCGGCGGCGGGAGAAGTGGAGTAATCGGTGTCGAGACCTGCAAACGCCCATACGAGGAGTTTATAGGTAGATGCAGGCTTAAGACCGGTGAATCTCACCTCGGTCCCTTTCGTGACACCGGCTTCTACAACCATGTCGTCCGGACCATAGAGCTTGTAGCCGTATTGGATGCTGTTGGCTATGGCATCCCATTTGAAATCGAGCGACTGATAATCGGTGAAGGTATCAGACACTGAAGGTGTCTGCAAAGCTTGTTTCACTACGTCTTCATTATCACATGCCACAAATCCTGAGGCGCATGCCAGGCTGAGCAGCATGGCGAAAATTTTAATCTTTTTCATGTCTGTCAGTCTTTATTGGAAAGGATTATACTTGAGATTGAAATCTATCTGGAAAGTACCCCATAGGAATGAACCGTCAGCGAAGTCTATACCTGTTGAGAACCACATGTATCCATATAATGTGTCAGGTTCATATATAAGATTGCAGATATTGTATCTTGATACAGCAAAGAATGTAAGATATGAAATAGCGGTATATCCTTCTACATTTCCCGGAACCCATGATGGCCAGTCTTGTTCAGCCTCATTATAAAGATACCATCCGAGATTTTCTTTGTCATCTTCATAGACATTTTCAAAATCAGCATTGATCAGTGGATTCATGATGGTCGTTTCCGGAGAGGAGCATTCAAACAGCATTTCAAGTCCTGAACCGAAAAAATCTATGAGCTTGAACCTGTCTGTGCCCTGCAGCTGATATAATTTTCCATAGGTGTCAGGATAGAGCTGATTCCCACTTGCATCAGAATATATATAGCGCACATTATCAGCCATCTCGACCCAATCGGCTTTTATTACTGAGAATGAAACTGCATATAGCCCTTCGCCATATACATTTGTTTGAGATGGATCAAGAGAAATGGTAAAACTGACATTTTTCCCGTCAGGGATATCTGCACAATTCACGAGGAAGGAAGAAGTGGCTTCCTCCGCAGCGAAATTCACTGATTGAGGTATGCTTATGCCCTCCGTTTCGGTTTGTAAGATAATCGGTACGGAGACGGCATCAGTAGTGTTTTGTCGTGATACTGACACTTCGATACTCATCTTGTCGGGCGACAATTCAGAATCGAAAATATAAGATGTCTTTTCAGGAACCGGGAAATAGGCTGATACACCTGTTTCATTATCCTGGGGTCCGGGTGTCCAGTCGTCGGATTCTGAACATCCCGATACTGCCAGACCTGTCAAGGTCGCCAGCACGCCCAACGTTATATTATATAGTTTCATACAAATATTCTTATTGATTAAATAATTGGAAAGGGGTTATTCGGTCCATAAGTCATAGAACCCTTCATGAGAAGGATCAGGATTAAGTATGACTGCCGGATTGAAATTCTGTTCATATACGGGTATACATAGTGTAGACCACGGTGCAACATAATTGGGGAGTGAATTGAAACGGTGTTGCTCGGGGGAATTTGTACCCGGGTACCCTCTTACTATTGCTTTCTCAAGGCGTTTATAATCCCAGAGTATAAGCCCTTCTCCCCAGAATTCAATCCGTTTTTGGGTAAAGAGATCATCGATGAATCCATTAAGTCCTGATCCTGAGCTTTTGTATGATCCGTCAGTCGTTCTGAAAGAATTCATAAACGATTCAAGAAGAGCCCGTCCGGCTGCTTCACCGGAGCTCCTGCCGACAGCTTCCGCTTCAATCAGATACATTTCTTCTACCCGCATCATCGGAATGCTGACTGCATTGCCTACTGTGGATGTGTTGCACTCTCCGTTTGCAGGATGGAATTTAAATCCGGCATAAGCCTGAAATCTTTTCCATGTGTCGTATCCTATTGAAAGTCCACGTGCATATTTAGTGTTGAACGCATTCTGGTCGGCAACGTCTTTAGGGTCAATCCAGGTTGTTTTTCTCCAATCGGAGTCGGAAATCTGGCTGAACAGACGGGCATCGATCATACGATAGCCGTTGTAGTCTGTGGAGGAAGTGCCATAAGCAGCCTCGGGCGCCATATATGATACCCATGATTGCCAAACAAGAGAGGATGCCAATCCGTCGTTGGTAGTAATAATGTTTGCCCACATCCATGCGTTGTTGACAGTATTGAATCCGTTCTTAGGGTCAAACCATTGTGTCTCCGAGAGAGGAGAGTATCCCGTATTGATGGCTTTTCTGGCGTAGTCGGCTGCTTTCAAGAAACAGTCTTTTGCCGATGAAATTTCCAGTTTGTCGAAAGGAATGTCTTGATCGTCTTCATGGGCAAGTGTTGTGGAAAGTTCATCAGGATGAAGTTCGAAACGTGTTCCAAGCAAGAGCCATAGACGAGCCTTAAGTCCATAGGTCACACCGAGACCGGGATTGATTTTTGATGTCGGTTCCGGAGTGGCATGAAAACATCTTTCGGCGGCATTGAGGTCAGAAAGGATAAACCTGTATAGCTCGTAATATGGTACGCGGGGATTATTACGTGATTCAATCTCAGTGGTCTTTTCTGTCACGATTGGAACCGTCATGCCGATTATGCCGTCTGCCTCAGCTTTGTTGTCGAATCCCGCGATTCCTGTCCGCTTGTATTCATACCATTGTCCGAGCTCCATATAAGTATTTGCCCGGAATGCGTAAGCTCTTCCCGCCGGAGAGATGTCTTCGGGATATTTGTCGGGATTAACGGCTTGTAGTACAAGATTGGTCTTTTGGATAAGTCCATAGTAGCGTTCCCAGATTAGCTGCTGTAATGCCCAGTTGCTACCTAACCACGAACATGTGGCTACGTATGAAAAATATGAATAGGTAGGGTCATATAGTGGCATGTCGGCAGTGGATGAGTCACGCCATATATTGAAGCCGGCGAAACCTATATCATATGAATAGTCTTGAGTGTATGTATTGAGATAGGCAGGTATGGCATCGGCAAGGCTTGTCTTGTCTCCCTCGTCAACCTGATCCTGTATCACTCCGTTTGTTGGAAGGAATTCCTGGAGGCATGAAGAGAAAAGAGGGGCTGCCAATGCCAGGAATAATGAGTATTTTATATTTTTATTCATTTGTTTTCAGCTTTGAAAGATTGGGTGGTAATCAGAATTCAACAGAAAGACCTCCAGAGATAGTACGCATAGGGAAAGAGTATCCTGAGCCCGAATTATAGTTCCCATACATGCTGCCCATACGGGGATCGAAACCTTTACGTTTCGCCCAATAATAAATATTTTCAGCTTGACAGAATATACGCAGATTTGACATATGGAGGGGTTTTGTCACCGATTCCGGGAATGTATAACCTACCGAGATATTGCGTAACCCGATATAGGACGCGTCTGTAAGGAACCTGTCAGACATATTGGTACCTGTATAGTAATTATATTGCCAGATAGGTATGTTTGACGTGTTGTTTTCGGGAGTCCACGAATTGAATACATCCTTATGGATGGGGTTGCCTGTGATTCCGGCCCATGGTGCGGTCATCATCGAAGAATATACGGAATCATATTTTTTCCCTCCAATAGAATAGTTGAATTGTGCGGAAAGATCTACCCCGAAGAAACGGAAAGTGGTATTGAACCCTCCAAACACGTCCGGCAATGCAGATCCACAAAGATAATAGTCTCCGTCATCATATGATTCAGTTGTTGCGAGAGACCCATCATCTGCAGTATAGTAGAATAGGGCTTTGCCGGTGTCTGAAACGCCTGCATATTGTTTAACTCTCCAAGTGAGTACGGGAAGACCCTCCCCGTAGAAAAGATCTCCGCTGAGATATCCCGGATGACCTCCTTCCACAGCAAGTTTCTTTTCCTCCGGAAGATATGTCACACGGTTACGTTGCCAGGTGAGGTTAAGTCCTACGTTCCATGTGAAGTCTGGAGTTGAGATAACGTCAGCATTGAGTTGCACTTCAAGACCGGTGTTGCGCATATCTCCGACATTGTCGTAATAACCGGAATAACCGATTGAAAGGGGAGTGGAGAAGAACATCAGCATGTCGCGTGTGGTACGTGAATAGAATTCAATTCCACCGGACAGTCTGTTGTTGAAAAGCTCAAATTCAACCCCGGCGTTAAGGCTGCCGACAGTTTCCCACGAGATCCGTTCGTTTCCTTTTGAACTGAATACGAAAGAAGGCTTCCCATCTACATTTGCGATTGTATAGTAATTGGTATATCTGAAGTTGCCGATATTGTCGTTGCCTTGCTCACCATAAGAGAGTTTTAATTTCAACATGTTGACAAGTTCACTTTTGGGGAACCACTCCTCTTTGGTCATAATCCATGCGGCGCCTAAACTCCAGAAATTACCCCAGCGGTGTTTTGGATGGAACACTGACGACCCGTCTCTACGGAAAGATGCCGATCCGAAGTATTTGCTCATGTAGTCATATTGTGCCCGGAGGAACCATCCCTCCACATTATAGTCTGAGGCATATCCGCTCATGGAAGCATCCACGATTGCTCCGTTGAGCTCTTTATTGGTTTTATATATCGCCACTTTGTTGCGGTCCGCAAAAAGGGTTGTACTTCCGTCGCGGGTGTATTCATGACCCAGCAAAGCGTCGATGGAGTGATCCCCGATAGTCTTTGAATAGTTAAGCAGCTGTTGGGTATTGAAATTGTTGGTCCGGTAATGTCCTGTGCTCACATACCCGTTTCCTATACTATATCCATAATAAGGATTGACAGTGGTGTTGATGCGGTTTTCAGTTATGAATACGCTCCCGTTTACAGTGAAATGAAATCCATCAAGGAAATCGACTGTGGCATATCCTTGAAGATTGAAAGCATTGCTTACATTCTTATTGATATTAAGGAGGTCAGACTGTATATTGTTGCCGTTGGTGTCTACCGGGCGGTTAAGACCGGTCAAGACAGCATTACCATAATCATACATTTTGCCGTTGGAGTCATACATTATGTTTCCCTCTGCGTCGCGTATGTAGAGAGGGTAAATCGGGCTCATCCCTGTCAGACAGTTAAATACATATCCGCTGGCGTTGGTTACAGTGTGGTTGAAAGCTGCCGAACCACCCACTTTCAGGAATGAGAATGCCTGGGCGTCTGCCTTGAGACGTCCGGTATAACGTTCTATATCTGTCCCGTAGGCGATCCCGTTGTCGTTGAGATAGCCAAGGCTTGCATACATTGTATAGCGGTCGCTTCCGGAAGAAAGTGTCAGATTATATTCTTGGCGGAAGCCGTTGCGTGTACCTTCTTTGGTCCAGTCATCCGGATAGAGGGTATAGATTTCACCGTTATGCTCAACTCGGTTGCCAAGTGTGGCATTGGGGTTAAGTCTACCGTTTGTGCCGATTAGCTGCTCTCCCTGAGGCACAGCATAAACCACATAACCAAGACCTCCCGAGGAGAACGGTTGCCCTATTCTTGCATTTGCGTTGTTGTGTGCAATTGCTTCACTCTGACCCTGGGAATACATGTAATAGTTCTTTTGGGCAAGATAAAATGCCTCATAATATTGCCCCGGGTCGTTGATGACGTCATATTTTACGCGTGCATCATGATTGGCTCCCCATTTGGCTGTGAAATTTACTGACGTCTTACCTCGTTTTGCGGACTTGGAAGTGATAAGGATTACACCGTTTGCACCTCTCGCTCCATAAAGTGCGTTGGAGGCTGCATCTTTTAGAACAGTGATGTTTTCAATATCAGCAGGGTTGATGTCGTTCCAATATCCGCTGTATGGCATTCCGTCGAGCACGATAAGCGGTTCAGTCCCAGCATTGAGAGAACCGATGCCTCGGATAGTGATCGAGGGATCTGAGTTGAATGAGTTGGTTTCAGTCATGTTCAGACCTGTCACTGTGCCGTTTAGTGCCTCGATGGGGTTGGTCACTTGAGACCGGGCTATCTGTTCGGCACCAACTACGCTTGCCGAGCCGGTGAACGACTCTCTTTTCTGTTTACCGAATGCCACGACTATCATTTCGTCGAGCATCTCGGTTGCAATGTTTAGATAAATCTTCAAGTCAGGCTTGATCTCTACCGTGGCAGACTGGTAGCCGACATATGATACCTCCAGATATTTGTCGGAGGGTTGCAGTCCCTGGAGTGTGAATCGGCCTTCAATATCGGTGGATGTGGCAAGCATTGAGCCTTTCACTTTCACCGTCGCGCCGATGAGGGGCTCGTCTTCTCCGGCGGAATATACCGATCCGGAGATGCTCCTTGATTGAGCGGAAGCGTTGACTGTCAAAAATATCAGCAACGCCATAAGCAGCTTCATTCTCATTGATGAACAGGTTAATGATTAATACTAAAATGGTACAAACTTTAAGTTGACATAGCTCTCAAATTATCGTAATGTGTATCGAGCATGATGTGTACTATAAAATTGAATTAATCGCAAAATTAGAAAAAATATTTTAAAATCATAAAAAAAATAAAAAAAATTTAGTGAACGGAATATTTTTATTCATTTCGCATCCGCCAACACCATCCCCGGGAGTGTCCAGGAGTGTGGAATGCGCCTCCTGATGGCTGATGTCGCGGCGTAGGAGGTTGTCAATAAGTGTAAAATCTGTATTCATATGACTATATATCAGAAAATTGCCGAAGTATTGTCTCTGCCGCTAAGATCGGTGGAGGCTACTGCTGAACTTCTCGACGGGGGCGCCACGGTCCCTTTTATAAGCAGGTACCGGAAGGAAAGGACCGGATCGCTTGATGAGGTTAGTGTAAGGGCGGTGGAGAACGCCTTGAAATCACAAAGGGAGATTGAGGCGAGGAAGGCATTTGTGAAGGATGCCATAGCTGCTGCCGGTGCGCTGTCTCCTCAGATTGAAGACGCGCTTGATAAGGCTGACACAATGATCGCGGTGGAAGATATATATGCCCCGTATAAACCGAAAAAGCGCACCCGTGCGACCATGGCGAGGGAAAAGGGGCTTGAGCCTTTGGCAAAAATGATCATGGCGGGGAGAGGGGAGAGCTGCCTTGCGGCTGCACGACGTTTTGCCGGAAAGAATGGGGTGGCGGATGAAGAGGATGCTCTGGCGGGTGCGTCTGATATAATAGCGGAATGGGCGGCTGAAGCGCCGCGCCTGCGCAATATTACAAGAAACTCTTATCACCGCGCCGCATCGCTTGTATGCTCTGTGGCGAAAGGGAAAGAGGGGGAGCTTGCAGGCTCTCCCTTGGCAGGATATGGCGACTTTTCTCAGAGTGTCAGGCGCATGCCTTCTCATCAGTATCTTGCCTTGCGGCGCGCTGAAAGGGAAGGGTTGATAAAGGTGAAATATGTGCTCGACGATGGTTCCGCAGACCTTGACGAAGCGTTGGGCAGGGCTTTTGTGCCTCGCAATGCCGGTAAGGAATGCGCCGGATTTATCGGCGAGGCTGTGGCTGACGCCTCGAAACGCCTTCTCCGCCCTTCGGTCGAGAATGAGGTGTCGGCTGAACTTAAGGAAAAGGCTGACCGTGTCGCGATCGATATTTTTGCTGATAATCTTCGTCAGCTTCTCCTTGCTGCGCCGTTGAAGGGTAAGAGGATACTTGCCCTTGATCCGGGATACCGTACCGGATGCAAGGTGGTGGCGCTTGATGCACAAGGAAATCTTCTCGAGGACACTGTGATTTATGCGGCTCCCCCGCGAGAGGATATCGCCGGTGCAAAACGTACATTGGACAGGTTGATCCGGACGCATCGTCTTGACGCGGTGGCACTCGGAAATGGGACTGCATCGCGCGAGACGGAAAAATTTCTGAAAGAGAGCGGGCTTGTCTCGCCGGAATGCGTATATATAGTTTCGGAGAGCGGGGCATCGGTGTATTCGGCATCCGATATCGCACGGCAGGAATTTCCTGACAAGGATGTTACGGTGAGGGGGGCGGTCTCGATCGGCAGACGTCTGTTGGACCCTCTTGCCGAACTTGTTAAGATAGACCCAAAATCGATCGGCGTCGGGCAGTATCAGCATGATGTGGATCAGGCTCTACTGAGAGACGCGCTTGATTACACTGTCATGAGCTGTGTGAACGCCGTGGGGGTGGACGTCAACACGGCGTCTGAAAAACTTTTGTCGTATGTGTCGGGCATAGGTCCGGCGCTTGCCGCCAATATTGTGGCATATCGTGCGAAAAACGGTGATTTCAAGACCCGGGCGGAACTCCGGAAGGTGCCGCGGCTCGGAGACAAGGCGTTTGAACTCGCCGCCGGCTTTTTGCGCGTGCCTTGCGGAAAAGAACCTCTTGACAATACCGGCATCCATCCTGAAAGCTATAATGTAGTGAAAGAGATGGCGAAGGGTCTGGGTGTCAAGCCCGGGGATCTTGCCGCAAATAATGGTCTGCTCGATAAAGTGGATGTGGAAAAGCTTGCCTCGAAAGGCGTTGCCGGAGTGGAGACGATCCGCGATATAGTGGCTGAGCTCAGAAAACCGGGGCGCGATCCGCGGACCGACGGCGATAACGATGCCTTTGTCCCGGGAGTGGCGGATTTCGGTGAACTGCGCGAGGGTATGGTGCTCCCCGGTATTGTCAACAATATCACCGCTTTCGGGGCGTTTGTGAATCTCGGAATAAAAGAGAACGGGCTTATCCACATATCCAGGATGTCGCGACGCCGCATCTCCAGTGTGGGGGAAGTGCTGAAACTTGGTCAGAAAGTGGATGTAAAGGTGATGGAAATAGATTTTTCCAGAAAGAGAATCGGACTTTCGTTGTTGATGGAGGATTAATGTATCATTTTTGGTAATTAACCGGAAAAATGTAGTAATTTTGTGGACAAATACGGTTTGATTTGACCTATTCCTTTAACAACCTGATATATTAACCAATCTGACAAAATGAAAACTTCTGCACGGTCTGTGGTGCTTGGGGGTGTGGCTGTATTGAGCTGGTCCACTGTCGCCACAGCATTTAAGGTGGCTTTGAGCCACATGACTGTTTTTGAAATGCTTTTCGTGGCATGTGCCTCCGCATTTGTCATCTTTGCGGTATGGATGACGCTGACACGCTCATGGGGGGAATTGAAAAAGCTGACAGTCTCTTTATGGGGACGCTTCGCTCTTCTTGGGCTTGTGGCGCCGGTGGCATACTATCTGGTGCTGTTTTCAGCCTACGATTATCTGCCTGCACAGATAGCACAGCCCATCAACTATCTCTGGCCTATCGTTCTTGCTGTTTTGCTCGCGGTGTTTGGCAATAAGCCTATTCCCCGCGCCAAATATGTCGGCATGGCGGTTTCGCTTGTAGGTGTCGCGCTTATCTCCTTGGGTGGCAGTGCCATCGAGGGGAGTGTGTCGCTGACGGGAATCCTGCTTGCATTTGGAAGCGCGTTCCTGTGGTCGCTATATTGGATCATCAACGACAGCCTTAAAGACAAGGTCAGTGAAGGGGCGTCGCTCTTCCTCACATTCCTTTTCGGTATGATTTATCTGTCGGTCGGCACGATATTCTATCCGCTCCCGTCATTGTCTGCCGAGGCTCTCGTTTCGGGAGCATATATCGGGGCATTCGAGATGGGCGTGCCTTTCATCTGTTTCGGACTTGCAATCCGCCATACAGACAATCCCGCGCTGATCAATCAGATGTGCTATCTGTCGCCGTTCCTGTCTCTTTTCTTTATTTCCATTATACTTGGCGAGACTATTGTCCCCTCCACTTATGCGGGATTATGTCTGATAGTGGGAGGACTGGTCTACAATCAGTATTTCGCAGGAAAAAAGTCCAGCAGAGTGACTGCTGAAAACTAACCACTGAAACTATATTCTCATGAAACATTCAAAACTTATTCTCTCCGTTGTCATGCTTGCAGGGGGATTGGGCGGTATGGCACAGGGTACTCTCGAAGACTATAACCGTGCTTACGGTCTTGCCAAAAAGTATAATTACGGGCAAGTCCCTAACGCCCGTATAAATCCACAGTGGATAGAAGGGACCGATTCTTTCTGGTATATCGCGGACAAGGAAGACGGGTCGAAGGAATATACCGTGGTAGACGCCAGGAGTCTGAGGTCGCGGGCATTGCTCGATCAGAAGGCGCTTGCCGCCGCTCTTGCCGAATGTGGGGTGGACGATGTCAAGGCTGAAGACCTTCGTCTCGAACGCCTGCATGTGTCGCGCGGTGCCGACACTCTCCGGTTTAACCGTGGAGGCGAAATGTGGACATATGTAAACAAAAAGAAAGGCAAGCTTGAAAAACGCGGCGCGGTGCCTCCTCCTCCCGAATATCCCCACTGGATGGTGGTCGACGAGGAAAAGGATGGAGCCCCGGTCACTTCCCCGGATGGGAAATACACCGCTTTTGTGCGCGACAACAATCTTTGGGTGCGCACGAACGACGGCGGAAAGGAGCGGCAGCTGACCAAAGACGGAACACTCGCCAACTATTATTCCTCATATATATATTGGTCGCCCGACAGCAGAAAAATTGCTCTCAATAAGATAAAGTCTGTCGAGAAACGCTATGTATATTATGTGGAATCTTCTCCCGCACAGGGAAGCCAGCCTGTACTTCACAAGCAGGAGTATGCGAAACCGGGCGATGAACTCCGTTTCAAGCTCCCTGTGATAGTGGATGTGGAGAGTGGCGAAGGTTTGGTGCCCGATACAAAACTTTTTGCGAGCCAGTTTGATCTTTCCGGACCGGAATGGAATGCCGACAGCAAAGGTATCACCTTTGAATACAATGAGCGCGGTCATAAGAATTACCGCATCCTTGAGATGTCGGCAGACAACGGGACTGTGCGCCCTCTTGTTGACGAGACCCATGACAAATATGTGAACTGGCTCCGTATCTTCCGGCATAAACTGTCAGACGGAAAGAGGATAATATGGAGCAGCGAGCGCGACAACTACAACCATCTCTACATGTATGACCGGGCTTCCGGCAAACCGACTCACCAGATCACCAGGGGCGACTGGTATGTGCGGCGGATTATAAAGGTGGATGAAGAGAACGGAAAGATCTATTTCACTGCAAATGGAGTGAACAAGGATGAAGACCCTTATTTCATTCGCTATTATGTGATCGGTTTCGATGGAACCGGGATGAAAGACCTTACTCCCGCCCCGGGTACGCATACCGCGACATTCTCTCCTGATTTCAAATACCTTGTGGATACGTATTCCACCGTCAGCGATGCCCCTGTCACAGTTCTGCGCGATGCCGCCGACGGCAGGGAGCTGATGAAGGTGGCTGAGGCTGACCTCTCCGCGCTTATTGCTGCAGGCTGGAAGGCGCCGGAAGTGTTTGTCGCTCCCGGACGCGACGGTAAAACCCCGATGTGGGGAGTCATATACCGTCCGTCGAATTTTGATGAATCAAAGAAATACCCGGTGGTGGAATATATATACCAGGGTCCCGGCGACCAGTATGTGCCTAAATCGTTCATCGCCTTCAACCGCAATATGAGCGCCTTGGCGGAACTCGGCTTTGTGGTGGTGATGGTAGACGGCATGGGCACGTCTTTCCGCACACGCGAGTTTGAAAACGTATGCTATAAAAATCTTGTCGATGCCGGACTTCCCGACCATATAGCCTGGATCAAGGCGGCAGGGGAGAAATACCCTTATCTTGACATTGACAGGGTGGGAATATACGGAGCGTCTGCCGGCGGGCAGGAATCTACCACCGCTGTGCTGCGTCATCCGGAGTTTTACAAGGCGGCATATTCTGCGTGTGGATGTCAGGACAACCGTATGGACAAGATATGGTGGAATGAACAATGGCTGGGCTATCCGGTTGACGAAAGTTATATAGAGGCTTCAAATGTGGAAAACGCCCATCTTCTCACACGTCCCCTTATGCTTGTCGTAGGAGAGCTCGATGATAATGTAGACCCTGCCTCCACGATGCAGGTGGTTGACGCGCTTATAAAGGCAAACAAGGATTTTGAACTCGTTGTGTTGCCCGGTGTGGCGCATACTCTCGGCGAAAGCTTTGGCGATCACAAGCGCTATGATTTCTTCGTGCGCCATCTCATGGGGGTAAATCCTCCCGCCTGGGACAAAATCACATATTGATCTCCCGTCAATCATCAGCCGGTCAGCCGGCAGATAAAATAAATGCGGCGGCAGTCAGAGGCATCTGTCTGCCGCCGTCATTTTAACGCCCAACGTTCAACGCCCAACCCCCTCCTTCGCTTTTCTCGCAAGCTCAAAGAGCGAAGGGTCGATGTGGCAATATCCTCCCGGATTATTATCAAGATAATCCTGATGATAATCTTCCGCCTTATAAAAATTCTGCAGCGGCATCACTTCAATTACAATCGGCTTGGAATACGCCCCGGCAAGTTCAGCCACAGCTTTCTCAATCACAGGTCGGTCGGCAGGGTCCGTGTAATATATACCCGTACGGTACTGGGTGCCGTGGTCTCCCCCCTGTCTGTTGAGACTTGTCGGGTCGATAGTTTTGAAATAAAGGGACAGGAGAAATGGCAGAGACACGGCGTCGGCATCATAAACCACCTTCACTGTCTCTGCTGCATTGGTCGTTCCGGTGCATACCTCCTTATATCCCGGGTTAGGGATGATGCTGTTGGCAAAGCCCACTTCGGTGTCGGTGACACCCTCCACAAGTTTGAGGAAATGTTCCGTGCCCCAGAAACACCCTCCCGCGAGATAGATAGTCTTGTCTGTCATATCGGAATATTGTTATCGGTTTTAGTCAGATTTGTCTGATAACTCCCCAACGTTCCGGATATCACAATTGTTGTATGCGCCCCCCGGGAGATATGCATCTCTCCTTATTCTCTGCAGAGGGGGCATACCCGTCGGCATTGACCTACGGATAACGTAAATTTGCGGAAAAAACTCCGTATGTCAACTGTGAAAATCAAATTCCGTCCCTCTTCAGTGGAGGGTCGCGAGGGAACCATCTTCTTCCAGATAATTAAAAACCGGAAAGTACGTCAGATATACACCGAGTATCATGTATTCCCTGAGGAATGGGACCATCAGCGCAACACCCTGGCGTTCCGCCACAACTCTTTGCGCTCCGGCATTTTGCTGGCGATCCGAGAAAGACTGCGCTGCGACATGGCGCGTATCAACCGGATTATACGGATGCTTGATCAGGGAAATATGACATATGAGGCTGACGACATTGTGGTGGAATTTGAGGCTTACAGCCGTCAGTACACGGTTTTCAACTACATGGAAAGCCTCATAACAAAAATGAAATGTAATCATAAGACGGGCACAGCCGACACCTACAGGTCTGCTCTCAACAGTTTTAAGAAATTCCGGGAAGGGACAGATCTGTTGCTGGATTGCATCTCGGCAGACACAATGGAGCGATACGAGGCATGGCTCAGCGACAGAGGCATTATCCCGAATACCATATCATTCTATATGCGTATATTGCGGGCTACCTACAACCGTGCCGTCGAAGAGGATATTATCGAAGACCGCCGTCCCTTCAGGCATGTCTATACCGGTGTGGACAAGACAGTAAAGAGAGCCCTCCCGTTGCCGGACATCGGGCGTATAAAAAACATGAACCTTACTTTTTCTCCATCTCTTGATTATGCCCGGGATATGTTTATGATGAGCTTTTATCTGAGAGGCATGAGTTTTGTAGACATGGCATTTCTCCGGAAATCGGATTTGCGCGAGGGATATATCACATACCGCCGCCGCAAGACAGGACGGATGCTCATCATTGCATGGACAAAAGAGATGCAGACCATACTTGACAAATATCCTCAAAGCGACAGCGGTTATCTTCTTCCCATAATCCGCAATGAAACCTCCAACCGGCACAACACCTACCGAAACGCTGCCTACAACATTAACCGTAGCCTCAAAAAGATAGGGAAGAAAATGCGTCTCACGGGCAACATTACAATGTATGTGGCGCGTCACAGCTGGGCTTCCGCGGCAAAGTCAAAAGGGATCCCCCTCGGAGTCATCAGCGAAGGGATGGGGCATGATTCCGAGACCACCACTCGCATATATCTCGCCTCTCTTGAGACATCCGTGGTAGACACAGCCAACTCCCTCATCATCTCATCCATCTGATCCCCATCCCCGTTACCCACCTTAAACACCTTAAACACCTTACCTCCATTCCGCCCCTCCCTCCCGCAAAAAAATCCAAAAATAAATCTGAAAATCAATGTATGTCAAAAAAAATTCGTATCTTTGCACCCATATAAGACACCCGACACCTGTAGGTGACACTGTCACCGCTCCGCCAAAGATAGCGGAGTTTTCGGAAGTTTGACTTGAGACAATAGGTAATTTGTTGTATTACAGAGTTGAGTCTCAGATCAGACCAAATAAAGATATGTCTTCCAATCAACTTTTTACCTCTCCGACAGTTCTCCGCGAACGCCAGAAACAATGGTATATCTTAAGATATGTCAGGTCTGCGTCCGCCGGAATCAAACGCTCTGTCGATGCCGTGGTCGAGCATTTCAACGCTGTTGAAAATGCTCAGCTCGACCTTTTTGCACCTTCGATAATAAAAATGGTGCACAGGGAAGGGAAATTTATAAAGGTGGAAACCCCCTTGACATTCCAATACGTATTTATAAAAGGGGATTTCGACACCGTAAAGCGACTGTGCGGAATGCAGAACGGATTCTCATTCGTATTAAACCGTGGATCGGAAGGGAAATACGCCATCGTTTCAGATGCACGCATGTATGCCTTCCGGCGCATAGCGATGGCATACCGCAACGAACTGCCATTCTTCTCTATAGATGATATAGACCTCGAATTTGGCGACAAAGTGGAAATAGTCGAAGGGTCGTTCCCGGGACTGGTGGGATACTACATGCCGCGACCAAAAAGCAATTCCGGAAACCTGGTGCTTGCCGTGTCACAGAATCTCGGCACTGTAGTCTACGATGTGAAAGCCAAATACGTCCGGGTCCTTGAATTTTCAAAGAAAACCAAAAGAGGATACGACCAGATTGACGCATTCATTCCAAAACTCTTTGCGGCAATGCGCAGCTTCTCGCAAGATCTTCCCCTTTCAGATAAATCTGTCAATGAACTGACCGTTTTCTGTCGTCGCATGGAAGCAGTTCGCCTTGACAATCCAAAAATTGAGGCAAAACTGGCAGCATTACTGATGGCAGCCAACTGCATACTCGGCAACAACGAAAGCTACGCCTCCGCATCCGAACGTTTTGCACGTCGGCAAAACCACATAACCTCAACCGCAACCCGGGCACTCGTCCTTCTACTTTCGGCAGTCACCCAACACAGTCTTGCCGACTACCGCCGCGGCGTCTCCCTCCTCCAGTCCGAATCAGCCACAGAAGCCGCCTACCGCCCCGACCACGCCGAGACCATAAAACGGACAACCGACAACGGGCAACGCAAAATGGAAACCCTCCTCCAGACCGAATACGACTACTACAGCCCCCACTTCCTCCCCGAATAAAAATTCAAAAAATCGCGCAAAAAAATCCCGCGAGAAATCCTCTTGCCGCCTCTTTGTTCCGTTTTTCGCTCCTTGGAGCGAAACCCCCGCGTCAAGGCGCCAATAACGAAGCAACCAAAACTCTCAACAAAAATGAAACCATTATCAACAATTGCACTTCTACTCATCATAGCATTCTCAGCATTCTCTCAAACGACCTCGGCACCGCATCCGCTATACATCGCCAATCTCCTGATCGACGACATATCAACAGAACGCATGGCGCAGACCTGCAAGTTTCACAAACTCACCGAATCTGATCCCGAAGACGGCTTCACAGTATTCACCGACGCAAAAGGCAACAAGATACGGTTCAAAAAGACCGACAATTCCGACGAAGGTGTCAACGGCAAACTCATAGAAGTAGTAACCTCCGACAAAGTCAAGACCATTGACAATATCTTCAAAGAGATAGGCTACAAAAAAATGGATGGTGCCTACGAGCGCGGGAGTCGCCAGACCAACTCTCTCATCCGCTGCACCCTCTTCTCCAACCAAAACAAGACTCTATCTTTTTTGAAAATTATAAATTAACGCGTATTTTAAGTAGTGTGTCACTTAAAATATTCAGATTAATTAAAGCAATAACTCAAGTGTAATTATCTATAATATTTGTTATAAAATATCATGAAAGGAATCGTACTCGCCGGAGGCTCCGGCACCCGTCTGTATCCCATCACGAAGGGGGTGTCGAAACAGATGCTCCCGATCTACGACAAGCCTATGGTATATTATCCACTATCCGTCCTAATGCTCGCCGGCATCAGGGATATACTCATAATCTCTACACCACAGGATCTTCCGGGGTTCAGGCGACTTCTCGGAGACGGTTCTGACTATGGTATAAAACTTTCGTACGCGGAACAGCCCTCTCCTGACGGTCTTGCACAGGCATTTATAATCGGAAAGGAGTTTATAGGTGACGATGCGGTATGCCTTATTCTCGGAGACAACATATTCCATGGAAGTTATTTCGTCCCGAAGTTGAAACAGGCGGTGGCAGATGCCGAATCGGGAAACAAGGCAACTGTGTTCGGATATTGGGTAAATGATCCGGAGCGCTACGGGGTGGCAGAATTTGACAAAAACGGAAATTGCATATCTCTTGAGGAAAAGCCTCAGCATCCGAAGAGCAACTACGCGGTAGTAGGTCTATATTTCTATCCCAATTCAGTGGTGGATAAGGCACATCATATAAAGCCATCTCCACGTGGAGAACTGGAGATAACCACCTTAAACCAGGAATATCTTCAGGAAAGTAACCTGAAGATACAATTGCTTGGCAGAGGTTTCGCATGGCTTGACACTGGCACTCATGATTCTCTTGCGGAGGCATCAATCTATGTGGAGGTGCTTGAGAAAAGGCAAGGTCTGAAAATAGCATGCCTTGAAGGCATCGCCTATAGGAAGGGGTGGATCTCAAAAGAAAAAATGATCGAGATAGCCAAGCCGATGCTCAAGAACCAATATGGTCAATACCTGATGAAGGTCGTCGATGAGGTGGAACGCACCCACAGCTGCAATCTTGACTAATCAACACAATGCATAATTGTTAATTAATAATTTCTAATTACCAATTGATTAAAGGTGGAAATAATCAAGACGGAAATAGAAGGATTGCTGATCATAAAACCAAAAGTATTCGGTGATATGAGAGGCTATTTCTTCAATAGTTATAACGAAAAGGAATTCCGCGAAGCGGTAGGGGAAATCCATTTCATACAGGACAACGAAAGTAAAAGTCATAAGGGAGTGATCCGCGGACTGCATTTCCAACTGCCACCCCATGCCCAAGCTAAACTTATCACGTGCGTTCACGGCAGGGTTCTCGATATTGCAGTAGATTTGAGAAAAGGTTCACCGACATACGGCAAGTATGCCACTGTCGAGTTGTCGCAGGAAAATCATTTACAATTCTTCATACCTCGAGGATTTGCTCACGGTTTCGTTGCCCTTGAACCTGATTCAGTCATACAGTATAAATGCGACAACTATTATGCCCCGGGAATGGAAGGTGGAATCTCGGTATATGATCCCGATCTTGCCATAGACTGGAAGATTGATCAATCCGAAGCTATCCTTAGTGAAAAGGATAAAGAACATCCGCTCTTCAAAGATTTCATTTCACCATTTTAAATATCGTTCCCATATCCTCATAAATATCGACTTGGGAACTAACGACCAATGACTAAAAAACCAATGACTAATATATTGATCACCGGCGGAGCCGGATTTATAGGCTCTCACGTAGTGCGCCTATTCGTCAACAAATATCCCGACTATCATATCGTCAATCTCGACAAGCTGACATACGCCGGAAACCTCGCAAACCTCAAGGACATCGAGGACCGTCCGAACTATACTTTCGTCAAGGCGGATATAGCTGACTATGAGGAGATGCGCCGTATCATCAGGGAGTA
>JAIDJJ010000321.1 GCA_029052265.1 Muribaculaceae bacterium | reverse complement strand
GGCTAAGCTTGACGAGAAGCTCAACTTCAAGGTGAGTGAGTTCAACAAAGCCAGCAAGCGTCTCATCCTTTCTCACAGCCGCATCGCTGAAGACGCTAACAAAGCTGAGGTGCGTCCGCAGCGTCCCGCTGCCAAGAAGCCCCGCCGTGAGGAAGAGGCTGTGGCAACTCCGTCTATCGAGAAAACAACTCTCGGCGACCTTGGTGCCCTCCAGGCTCTCAAGGAGCAGATGCAGAAAGAAGAACGCAAATAATCTCACCGAGATATCTCCGCTACCCTTATCGGGCAGCAAAATTTCATAAAAAAATGGGAAACCTTCTGTTTCCCATTTTTTTTTTGTAATTTTACCGACAAATCGGCTCTTCCATATGCACGGGAACTCCGGCTATGCGGAATGCCCTAACGAATATGTCTGACAAATGAAACGCATTATCCTGATATCAGCAATAATAGCCGCCGCATTTTTAGGATCCGGAGTCCCGGTGACGGCTGCTGTTAAAGGCTGGGAAATCGTAAAAATGGATTTGCGCGGAACCAAACAGGTTTTGAAAGACTCTGATATAGAAATCCGGACAGCACCCGCCATGATAATAGTGACCTCATCCCAACCCGTAAAAATAAAAGTGTTCACTATTCTTGGCAGACTGATATCTGATGAAACCCTTCAGCCCGGAACATCACGGCTTAATATGGATTCATCCGGAGTCTACATATTGAAGGCTGGAGAACTTACATGCAAGGTGGCGATCTAAACTAAAAGTTAATTATTTCTCACAATTATAAAATTAAAGATATGAAAGCACCGGAAATAGACTGGAGCAACCTTTCGTTCAGTTACATCAAGACTGATTGCAACGTGAGATGCACCTACAAAGATGGCAAATGGGGAGAAATAGAGGTCTCTGACTCCGAATATTTTCCCATACATATAGCAGCATCATGCCTCCATTACGGACAAGAGGCTTTTGAGGGACTTAAAGCTTTCCGTGGAAAGGACGGGAAGGTAAGGGTGTTCCGCATGGATGAAAACGCCAAGCGCTTGATCCGTTCTGCCGAAGGACTTAAAATGCAGCCTCTCCCGGAAGATATTTTCTGTGAGATGGTACGCAAGGTTGTGAAACTTAACGAACGGTTCGTCCCCCCATACGGCACAGGAGCCTCCCTTTACATACGTCCGTTGGAAATCGGCATTTCTCCGCGTGTCGGAGTAAGCCCTGCGGATGAATACACTGTCATTATGCTCGTCACCCCGGTAGGTCCATACTTTAAGGAAGGTTTCAAACCGACAAAAGTATGTATCAGCCGCGAATACGATAGGGTCGCCCCAAAAGGAACCGGCTCAATAAAGGCAGGCGGCAACTACGGTGCCTCTCTTGTGGCAGGTGAAAAGGCACATGAACTCGGATACTCGGTGATGCTTTATCTCGATCCGAAAGAAAAGAAATATATTGATGAATGCGGTGCCGCTAATTTCTTTGGCATCAAAGATAACTGCTACATCACCCCCGCAAGCGAATCCATACTTCCCTCAATCACCAACAAAAGTCTGCGGCAACTTGCAAAAGACATGGGAATGAATGTTGAAGAGCGCCACGTTCCCCTCGAAGAACTGGATTCTTTTGAAGAAATAGGCGCCTGCGGCACAGCAGCCGTATGTTCCCCCGTCTCTGAAGTTGACGACCTTGACACCGGTAAGAAATATATCATTTCCCAAAACGGTGAGGCAGGTCCTGTGACCACTGCCCTCTACAACAAACTGCGGGCTATCCAATATGGTGACGAACCGGATACTCACGGATGGTGTGAGATTATAGAATAATCCCTTCTTATTATAGCAACAATTCATCCGCCTGATCAGACATCTGCACTGCAGCCGGCATATCTCGCGATCTGCCGGCTGCACTCTCATGTAAGGCAACACCGATATGATTGATATCGAAAGCATCTATTCAAGATATTATTCAGAAAACCGGGCTCTCCTCGACATTGTCTCTACACATTCAGAGTGTGTGGCGAGGAAAGCGGTTTCCTGTGCACTGGCTTCCGGCTTGGACATTGACACAGATTTTGTATTCGAGGCGGCAATGCTCCACGACATAGGGGTGGTCATGTGCGACGCCCCGCCAATCCTGTGCTTCGGATCGCTCCCCTACATATGCCATGGCATCGCCGGCAAAGAAATTTTGGAAAATGTCGGGTTACCCCGACATGCTCTCGTATGCGAAAGGCACACAGGAGCAGGCATTACCGCAGAAGACATTCTTCGCCAGAACCTCCCCCTCCCCCCGCGCGACATGCTCCCCATCTCGCTTGAAGAAAAAGTGATATGCTATGCCGACAAATTTTTTTCAAAATCCGGCGACATCTCCCGCGAAAAGAAACTGGAAAAAGTGATGGTTCAAATGCAAAGCCATGGAGAAGAGTCTTTGAAGCGGTTTCTCGCTCTGCATGAGCTCTTCGGGAAATGACATCCGAACCACTTTTCACATTATTCACGTTCCTTTTTAGCATTTTTAAATATATATTTTGCATTTTATTGCTAACTTTGCAGCTGCAACGACAACAACTTGTCTTAATTGAGACGGATTTTCCTATATATCATCGCGTTGACCTGCTTAGGTCTTGCAATTGCGCAAAAGTCTGCCATTCCGGAAAAAAAAATGGCGGGAAAGGCGCGACCCACTGTTGACTCGACGGTGGAAAACCGTTTCGTACCTATTGATTCCATAGCTTTTTCCTCCGACACAATTTCTGTCCGCAACGATTCCTTACTGTTCGGATACGACTCCATATTCAGCGTGACAGACTCTGTCGTCGACACAACGGATTCCATAGAATCCTCTTATTCCGCACGCCGTGGAACCCCCCTTCCATCAGATTCATCCCGCACAATACTTTCTAGAATAAACCGCGACAAAACGGATCTCGAATTTGCCGTGGATTTCTCCGCAAAAGACTCTCTCGTAATGGCGGGGCAAAACAATGCATTCCTTTATGGCGACGGAAACGTGGAATATGGCAGTTTCAAGCTCAATTCCCAAGAAATAAGAATGGAGCTTGACAAATCTACTGTCTACGCCACCGGCGTGGTAGACTCAACAGGCAATCTCGTTGGCTCTCCGGTGTTTAAAGACGGGAAAGACGAATACGAATCTAAAGAGATGACATACAATTTCAAGACAGAACGCGGATTCATCACGGATGTCATCACTGAACAAGGGGAAGGATACCTCACCGGAGGCGCCTCAAAAAAGATGGACGACGGCTCTTTCTTCATAAAAGACGGGAAATATACCACATGCGATGACCACGATCACCCTCACTTCTATTTCCATGTCACAAAAGGGAAAATGATTCCAAACAAGAACATAGTGACCGGGCCCGGATATATGGTCCTTGCCGACGTGCCGCTCCCGCTTGCGCTCCCGTTCGGATATTTCCCCTTCACCAAAGATTATTCAAGCGGCATAATATTCCCCACCTTCGGAGAAGACTACAACCGAGGATTCTATCTCCGGGACGGTGGCTACTATTTCGCCATATCCGATTATGTAGACCTCGCAATCAGAGGCGAGATATACACCAAGGGATCCTGGGGGCTTTCCGGACATTCTTCATACGTGAAACGATATCGCTTCCGCGGAAATTTCGATTTCTCTTATCTTACCACAATATATGGCGACAAAGGAAGTCCGGATTATTCCAAGCAGACAAACTTTCAGGTGATATGGAGCCATTCGCAGGACACAAAGGCGAATCCCAACATGAACTTCTCAGCGTCGGTCAACTTCGCCACGTCAGGATACTCACGCAACGACCTCAATTCTTATTACAACTCGTCTTTTACTGAAAACACTAAATCTTCAACTATCAACCTGACATACCGTTTCCCCGGCACGAAATGGAGCCTCTCTACCACCGCCAACATCTCTCAGAGAACGCAAGATTCCACTCTCGCCGTCTCTTTCCCCAACCTTAACGTGACACTGTCTCAGGTCACTCCTTTTAAAAGAAAAAAATCTGTCGGCGGAGAAAGATGGTATGAGAAGATAAGGCTTTCGTATACAGGGCAGTTTCAGAACTCCCTTACAGCCCAGCAGGACGTGTTCTTCAAGAAAAGCCTTATCAAAGACTGGAGAAACGGAATGCGCCATTCTCTCCCTGTCTCTGCCACATTCTCTCTGTTCAAATACATCAACATATCGCCGTCCATTTCAATGAACGACCGTATGTACACATCAAAAATACGTCGCCAATGGGATCCTCAGGCATCCCGGGAAGTGGCTGACACCACCTATGGGTTCTACAACATTTTCGACTTCAACGCCTCACTCTCGTTCGACACAAAAATATACGGATTCTGGAAACCTATGAAATTTCTCGGAGACAAGGTGCAGATGATCCGCCACGTCATAACCCCTACGGTTTCAATTTCGGGAGCTCCCGACTTTTCCGACCCTATGTGGGGCGTATGGGGTGCTTATGATTATGTCGACAACCAGGGTATCACCCAGACAAAAAAATACAATTATTTCTCCCACGGCATATTCGGGTCTCCATCGCAAGGCAAATCCGGCGTGGTGTCTCTCAGCCTTGCCAACAACCTCGAGATGAAAGTCAAAAGCGACGCAGACTCGACGGGGGTAAAAAAGATTTCCCTCATAGAAAACTTCACCATCAGCCAAAGCTACAATTTCGCTGCCGACTCCATGAACTGGAGCAACGTCAACACATCCATACTCCTGCGGCTCGTAAAAAACTTCAATCTCAACCTTTCCGCAACATGGGACCCCTACACCTACAGGCTCTCTCCTTCCGGCACCCCCGTCAGGGTGAATGTGCCAAGATGGAAAGCGGGGAAAGGATGGGTGCGGCTGTCTTCTACCGGCACCTCTTTCTCCTACACTCTCAATAATCAGACATTCAAGAAAAAGAAAGAAGAGAAAAACAATAAGAACAACAACGGCAATAATGACGGAGAAGGTGATGATACCCCATTTGACGGACAAGAGGGGAACGAGGCTGACAATTTCGACGATTATGGCGACCTGAAAAGGAAACGCCGTCAGGAGGCGAAACAGGAGGCAGCATCGGCAGACGCCGACGGATATGCCAAATGGGAATGCCCCTGGAGCCTGACGTTCAACTATTCTGTAAATTACGGATATGGAGCTTTCGACTATAACAAACTTGAATACAAGGGGAAATGGACACAGAACCTGTCTTTCTCCGGCAACATACGTCCGACCACAAACTGGAATTTCTCTTTCTCAGCATCTTATAATTTCGACCTGAAGCAGATCGCATACATGAATTGTTCCATCTCGCGCGACCTGCACTGTTTCACAATGTCGGCATCATTTGTTCCCTTCGGACCCTACAAATCCTACAACTTCCATATTGCCGTCAAGTCTTCCCTGCTGAAAGACCTGAAATACGACAAACGCTCCTCTCAGACCAACGGTATCCAATGGTATTGATGCGGCTCTGATCCCTACCCCCCACCCTCAAAGACAGAGCGACGACAAAGCTGCAACGCCATTATTATTTGGAAAATTCACACACTTTTATTACTTTTGTAAAAAATTAGGCAGTGATGGCTCAACCTC
>JAIDJJ010000320.1 GCA_029052265.1 Muribaculaceae bacterium | reverse complement strand
CCCATCATGGCCCAAGGCTATCGAAACAGCCGGGCCCACATGGACTCAGGTCAGCGAGCTTAAGGGGTGGCAGTCTGTACCGGCTCCCGCATACGAAATCAAGTGGATACCTACCAATTTCCTTATCGGTCCCGATGGAAAAGTGATAACCACCGGTAAGGATCTCACAAATGCAACCGCTGCCCTGAAAGAAATTTTCGGAGAATAAAAACCGTCATTCATCATAAGCTTCAACTTTCGCAAATAGAAGTTGAAGCTTATCATTACAATCGAAATTTATGTCAGAAATAAAGAAATGGGATCTTTTAGATTCTGAATATCTTATCAAAAGACCGTGGCTGACGGCAAGAAGAGACCGTGTCAAGTTACCCACCGGACAAATCAATGATGAATTTTATGTTCTTGAATACCCTGATTGGGTTAATGTCATTGCGGTGACTGAAGAAGGAAATTTCGTCATGATTGAACAATACCGCCACGGACTGGGTGAAATCCAGATGGAAATTTGTGCCGGTGTGGTTGAAAAGGGTGAACACCACCTCGACGCTGCAAAGAGAGAACTGTTGGAAGAAAGTGGCTTCGGTGGCGGAGACTGGAGATTGCTCACAGTTTTATCAGGAAACCCCTCGACCACAAACAATCTGACATATTGTTATGTCGCAGAAGGGGTAAGAAAAATCTCCGATCAGCATCTTGACCGTACCGAAGATGTGGCAGTGCGTATTTTGTCGCGCAAAGAGGTGGAGAATCTCCTTGCAAACGACTCAATGAAACAATCCCTTATGGTTGCCCCCCTGCTCCGGTACCTCTATATGCCGGAGATGTGATTTGCACTTGAATTGCACATCCCTGTTATTAATTTTGCTGAATATAAAACAGATTATTATGTCAGCAACAAATTCACACAAACATAGTGGGCACAATCACGGAAGTGCAGACGGGAATTGCCAAGTCAACGGACATTGCCATTGCCACGGCGGCTCTCACGACCACGGGGAGAAAAATAAGTTTTTCAAATTCATTCTGCCTGCAATTTCAGGGGTACTCCTCATCTCCGGTGTTATCCTCAATCATTTGCACACAGAATGGTTTTCCAATCCTGTGATAAACCTGATATGGTTTATCGCCGCCTTTCTTCCCGTAGGGATTCCTGTCATAAAAGAGGGTTGGGAATCTATTTTGAATAAAGATATCTTCAATGAGTTTACATTGATGATCATTGCCTGTATCGGAGCCTTCTGTATAGGGGAATATCCTGAAGCGGCAGGGGTAATGCTATTTTACACAATCGGAGAAATGCTGCAGGATAGCGCAGTCGACAAAGCGACCCGCAACATCAGCAAACTCCTTGACGTGCGTCCCGAACAGACCACTGTAATAAAAGACGGGCTTCCTGTAATCGAATCTCCTCAAAAAGTAAAACCGGGAGAGACAATTGAAGTGAAACCCGGAGAACGCGTCCCTCTTGACGGGACACTCCTCGAAAAGGAAGCTTTTTTCGACACATCCGCTCTCACCGGAGAAAGCATCC
>JAIDJJ010000032.1 GCA_029052265.1 Muribaculaceae bacterium | reverse complement strand
AAACATGGCTGCAGTTCCGTCTGTTACTTTCAAAAATTTGAAGCCCGGACAGGAGATCGCTTTGAGATATGCTGAGATGCTTTATCCGGATATGCCTCAATACGCATCAAACAAAGGTATGATAATGACAGAAAATCTCCGTGCTGCGATGTGCCGGGATATTTATAAGGCTTCCGGGGAGGAAACAGAAACTTATTCGCCACGATTCACTCTACATGGGTATCGTTATATAGAAGTGACCGGTATTGATGAGCCTCTTCCGCTGGACTATGTCAAAACTGTTCCTGTAAGTTCGATTCACAGGTTTAAAGCACATTATGAATGTTCTGATTCGCTTGTAAACCGCTTGTGGGAGAATATAAAGTGGTCTTCATTAAGCAACTTTATTTCCTTGCCGACAGACTGCCCTCAAAGAAACGAACGTCTTGGCTGGATGGGAGACATATCGGTTTTTGCTCCCACGGCAACCAAGATTGCCGATGTGTCAGCATTGTTGAAGCAGTACTTGAGGTCGGTAAGGGATTGCCAGACTCCGGATGGACGCTTCCCGGATGTCGCTCCAACAGGTTTCGGATTCGGTGGGCTGTTGTGGGGGAGTGCAGGAATAACCGTCCCCTGGGAACATTTCAAACAATATGGAGACTTATCCCTATTACAGGAACATTATCCTGCAATGAAGAGGTATATTGATTATGTCCTTTTGGAAACAATAGAACCTGAAACAGGAATCATTGTGCAAAACAGGGCTTGGGGAGACCTTGCGGATTGGTTGAGTCCGGAGTATGACAAGACTGACAAATCTTTACTTTGGGAATGTTACTTCATTTATGATCTCGAAATAATGAGAGAAGTGGCGGCATTGTTGGGATTTGATGAAGATGCCTCAAGATATGACAAACTGCGCCGCGAACGTATAGATTTTTTCAAAATGACTTACATTGACCACACGTCAGAAAAGACAATATGGTCAGCGTTTGATAAGAGTAAGGAAGGGTATGTTATCGACACTCAGGTGTCGTATGCACTTCCGATAGCTTTCGGAATATATGATAATGAAAAATTTATAAACAATTTCCTAAATACCGTATCAAGGGAAAATATTGCTGACGACAGCACCGTATGCCCGCCATATTCGCTGATGACCGGTTTTATAGGTACGGCATGGATTATGGATGCCCTTTCAAAAACGGGTAATCCCGATGTGGCATATAGACTGCTGACTTCCGTCAATTATCCATCATGGCTGTATCCTGTGACTCAAGGTGCGACCACGGTGTGGGAGAGGCTTAATTCATATACCCATAAAGATGGTTTTGGCAAGAACAATAGTATGAATTCGTTCAATCACTATTCTTTTGGGGCTGTCGGCAATTGGATGTTGACCCGTTCATTGGGAATAAATATCGACAGGGAAGGCAATTTGGAAATATTGCCTGAAGTTGATGGATCAGGCAATATTAAGTTCGCAAAAGGGTGGGTTGAAACTCCGAAAGGTAAAGTATTCAGCAGTTGGAAGGTGATGAATAATGAAGTTGTTTATGAAATCAATCTTCCAGAAAAGACAAAGGGAATACTCAAGATTTCCGGTAAAGTCTATGATCTTCATCCCGGCAGCAATATAGTTGTTTCATCTGCTCAGCTACCAAAATAGCCCACTATAGATGCTATCGGTTAATTGCTGCGGAAGCAGTAAGTCTGTCTTATATCCGGCTCTCTCTTTTACATTAAAAATAAAACTCCTCAACCTTACATTCGAAAGTTGAGGAGTTTTATTTATCTTACCGGAATTAATTCATAAACCACTTCCTTTTCACGATACTGGCTGATTTTGCCATCGCGCAAAAGACATAGGATAGCGAAGCAAAGTTGAGATTCCGTGAAATTACAGATTTTGAGTAATTCCTTATAGGTATACTTGCATCCGTAACACATTTTGTTTAGTAATGTTTTGCTGTT
>JAIDJJ010000319.1 GCA_029052265.1 Muribaculaceae bacterium | reverse complement strand
TTGTTGAAGAATGCCGCGCCATATTTGGCTGTATCGCTCGGTGCTGTCGCTTCCTCTACAGTAGCCACCATTTCTTCGATGACATTTGCAGAATCTTCTTTGCTTGTCTTATTGCCGTTGCAAGAGGCGAATGAGCCTGCGGAAACTATAGCCACAGCAGCCATCACGGCGGGGATTAGAGATTTTTTCATAATTATCGGCTCTTATTTTTTTACGACTTTGATAAGTTCCACATCAAAAATAAGTGTGGAGTGGGGAGGTATGGCGTTGGGTACACCCTGAGGACCATACGCAAGGTCGGATGGAATAAAGAAAGTATACTTCGCACCCTCTTTCATAAGCTGGACGCCTTCTGTCCATCCCGGAATCACACGGTTGAGCGGGAAAGTTGCAGGCTCGCCACGGCTTACGGAGCTGTCGAATACTGTGCCGTCGAGAAGTTTGCCGGTGTAGTGTACGGTCACTTCGTCGGTGGCAGTAGGCTGTTCGCCGGTACCTTCCTTATCTACCACATACTGCAGACCGGAAGCGGTCACTTTCACGTTCTCATTCTTTTTGTTTTCTTCAAGGAATTTTTCTCCTACTGATTTGATTTCGGCAGCTTTTTTCTCGGTAAGCTCCTGGAGATATTCCTGGATCAGTTTATTTGCCTCTTCAGGTGTGATCTTGGTTTCTTTACCGTCAAAAGCGGCGTGAACACCTTCGTCAAATTCAGCATTGTCGAGATTGCTGACACCCATCGCGCGGAGCTGCTGGCCAAGTGCCATGCCCCAGGCATAACTTAATTTATCCATTGTCTTTTTGTGTTTATGGCTTTTAAGAATTTTGGTTTCTATAAAGCACTGATTGTTAATCTAAATTTGGGGAGGTCTGACACGATTGGCTTGTACGGATGTCTGAAATAAACAAGACACGTGATGCTGCCGGCTTATGTCGACCCTTAAGAATATAACGTTTGCGTTCTGAAATTGTTATTATTATCTGTCAATATCTTTGTTGAGATTCTTAAGTTCTGTTGCTGTCAGCACCTCATAGCCTTGAATGTAGCCGGTTTCCGATCCTTTTAAACGGTAGGTGAGTCCGACACGGGCGTGGGCTGCCGTTATGAGAAGGGAATCTCCCGCTATCCCGTTTTGTATCAGATAAGAGCGTTTAAGGTCCATGTTTTCCGACAGTCATTTATAACCGCATCCTATGAGAATGGCAGCAACCGAAATAACGGCTGTAATCACCAAAGTTAATCTGATGATGCTTTTGCCCATAATTTGTCTTTAGGGAACAATCTTATTTTTACTTTAGAAATTGTATGATAGCGTTAGATAGGCTCCTTGCATGAAGTTGTGTTTGGGATAGAATCTGGAGAAATCAACCCCATTATATGATAAATGGCGGTGTTGGCTATATATGTCAAGGTTCGACATCATGTAGCCGATGCTGAATCCGCAGGGACCGATGTCCGCATTTACTCCCAAATGAATATCTACTGCAAGCCATTGTCCTTTATTTGTACTGATATATTCGTAATCGGTTACAATTAATCCGGTTATTTTATCTATACATACTCTTTGATAAGGTATGTTGCACATCACCCCGGGTTCTGCATACAACGAAAGCGCGATCTCCCGTATATCTATGGCAGGGCTCTTCAGAATGGCAGACGGTCGCAAGAAAAAATTACCGGGTTTATTGTCATCATTATCAATAACCCAGTTTGATCCGGAGGCTTTCCCGTCTTCAGACCAGTTCTTCCACCATCCGATACTGCCTCCGATCCCGAAATATTTCCCAAACATATAATGGTATGCGAACTGCAATTGATATGTTTCTGAGGAGGTCAGTGCTCCTGTGACTGAAGCATGTTTATGGGAGAAATACTCATCGCTGTTGCTCTGCCCATACATCAATGATGCTACGGGGATTAATAGAATCAATGTCAAAAGTCTATGCATCTCTAATTCTTTGATTGGAAAATATTATGTAATGGCAACTGCATGCCCACTTCTGTTGGTTAGATTGGACTATGATAATTTTGCCGGGACTCACCGGATTGCAAATATATATATAAATTCCGTTTTGTTCGGGTGTATTCCCTGATTTTTTTATGATTATTTGCTAAAAATGTCTGGAATACAAAAAATACTGAAATTTACTTTTGATAATAATGATAGTGGATACTATACTGAATAATTTGGTAAGTTCTTGTGTGTCAATGGTATATTTGGAAATGGTGACGGTTTTTTCTGACTTTCGGTTCAGTTTTTCTGAGGAGAGGCTTATCTTGAACTTACTTTGTAATAATAAAAAATTATGGTTAGCTATTGCGCAAATGAATAAGAATGTTTAACTTTGCACCGACTTTGAGACCGCATCAGTGGTTTGGAGTCTTTGGATTGTCTTATGGTGTAATGGTAGCACTGCAGTTTTTGGTTCTGCCTGTCCAGGTTCGAATCCTGGTAAGACAACCAGACTTTGGAGCCGAGAATCTTGATTCTCGGCTCCTTACTCTTTTTATACGGTAAATTCTTTTTAATTTTGAATGTGATATGGCAGAAGAGTTGAGGGTGGTTGAGGGAAGCAAGGAGGAGAAATATAAGGCGTTGCTTCCTCAGTTGGAAGCCTTTATGAAATACGAATCCGATCCTGTGGCACTTATGGCGAATATTTCGGCTGCCATCAGGGAAACGTTCGGATTCCTTTGGGTGGGATTTTATCAAACGGATGGAGACAGGCTTGTCCTGGGTCCGTTTCAGGGACCGATAGCCTGCACCCGCATTGCTTATGGTAAAGGTGTGTGTGGTTCGGCATGGAAGGAGTCGCGCACTCTTGTGGTGCCGGATGTGGATTCTTTTCCGGGGCATATAGCATGCAGTTCGTCGTCACGGTCTGAAATTGTCGTGCCGTTCTATAAAAACGGGGTGGTTGCAGGCGTACTGGATATTGACAGTGAATCGACAGGCACGTTTGATGCTGTCGATGCAGCATGGCTTGAGAAGGTGATGGCTATTTTCGGAGACAGGATTTCGCGTGACTTTCAGGACGATGTGAAAAACGGGGTGGTGGTCTATTGTTCATCCTCATCAGATGTCCCTGAGAAATATCTTGAAGCGGCAAAAGAGATGGGGACGCTCATAGCGGAAGCCGGATTCACCCTTGTCACCGGTGGGGGATACCGCGGATTGATGGCATCTTCCATCGACGGGGCTTTGGCTGCCGGGGGAAAGGTCACAGGTGTATTGCCTCATTTCATGATAGAGCGGGGATGGGCGCATGAAGGTCTTACGAACCGTCTCGACACACCTTCGATGCATGTGAGGAAACAGACAATGGCGGACATGTCGGTTGCTGCGGTCGCTCTTCCGGGAGGGATAGGCACACTCGACGAGCTTTGCGAGATAATGGCGTGGAAGCAATTGGGTCTTTTCTCCGGAAAGGTTGTGCTTGTCAATACCGATGGCTTTTTTGAGCCCTTGATTGCCATGTTTTCCGCGATGTGTGAAGAGGGGTTCATGCGGGGAGGGGAACTTCCGGTGCAGCTAGTCGCCACTCCGCAGGAGGCGCTGGAATATCTAGTAACTACCTGTCCGCCGCGCCGGGGAGAACGGATATGCCGTATAAGGGTCTAAAACAATTTTAATTAATGTTATTCTCGAGAGAGAATGTGATGTGACGGGCGTTTTTTCTAAAAAGAGATATTATGACGGAAATTACAGCCCGGAAAAAACTTAGGGATAATGATGGTGCACGTATCTCCGGAATCTTTCTGATTGTAGCAGCCGTGCTTGCGGTCGGACTTGCCGTGTGGTTCGGCACCATGAAGCCGAAGTCTCCCGTCACAGAAGGGGAACATATCGAAAAGAAAGGGGAATATTGGGAGGTGGATGTGCCCACTCCCAATATTACCGAAGGTATTAATGATGTGGAAGGCATAATCCTTCATCACACCGCCACCGACAATGCTGAACATGCGCTGAAAACGCTTACCAGACCTGCCGGGAAGGTGAGTTGTCATGTTCTTATCGATACTGACGGCACCCGCTATGTGCTCGCGCCTCCGACGGCGATAACCTGGCATGCCGGAAAATCGCGACTGAACGGAAGGGACGGATGCAATGACTTCACCATAGGGATAGAATTTCAAGGCAATACAGTAGAAGAGCCCCTTACCGAAGACCAGATACAGAGTGCGATCGATTATGTGATACCCCTTATACACCACTATAACATCCCTTTGAAAAATATAGTGACCCACGAACAGATCAGAAATAATTTCAAGGAAGAGCATCCTCAGGTAAAGGCTCATTCGAAAGTGGATGTCACTCCGGAAGAGCACACAAGATTTATGAAGGCGCTCCGCCAGCGCATGCGTGCCGAACTGTTTCCGGCTTTCCGTTCATAAGTAAAGGTTCAGACATATATCATTTTGCGGGTCATCCCTCCGTCGACCGGAATGTCAGCACCGTTGATGAAATCATTGTCAGGCAAAGCAAGGAAAACGCAGAGGCGGGCAATATCTTCAGGCGTCCCGACGCGGCGCGACGGATGCTGAGCCCTGTCGGCTTCGGTAATTGTGGAGGGATCTCCGGTATTTATCCATCCGGGGGATATACAGTTTACGGTGATCCCGAATTTTGAGAGAGACATCATCAAGGCATGCGTCAGGGAAGCGATTCCCCCTTTTGATGCGGAATAACCTTCGGAACCGCATTCGCTCTGTATGTGTCGGGTGGACGCCACTGTTATCATCCTTCCTCCATAAGAATTGGGAAACGGGTATCTCTGCCGATGTTGAGCCCATTTGCGCGCTATGATATATGCGGGACGCAGGTTGATGTCGAGTATCCGGTCAAAGGTGTCAGTATCGCTCTCTTCAAGCGGTTGGAAAACAGAGATGCCGGCATTGCTGACCACGATGTCGAGGTCTTTCCATGCCGCCAGGAGGTTTTCAAGTGCATTTTCAAGCGCATTTTTGTCAGATAGGTCGGTATGATAGAATCTGACCCCTTCATCATGAGCGAGTTTCTCGCCGTTTTCACAGTCAATGTCGATGACCGCCACCTTGCATACTGCTTTAAGGAACGCACGGACGGTTGCCAGCCCGATACCGTTTGCGCCACCTGTCACAAGAACCCTTCTGGATGGAAACGGCACCTGAAGCATCCCTTTGCGGGGACTCCGGGATGCCGGTGGAAGGTTTGAGTTTTGTAAGCGTCCGGAGCGTAAGTCTTCCATCTTCCGCTCAAGATAATTGTCTGCCATCTGTCTGAGAAAATATTGTTACGATAAATATTAAACGACTTTATTTGCAAAAATAATGAAAACGTGAGAAATATAGTGAATAAATTTGCAGGATTGTGGGAAAATGTGTTTAAATTTGCATAAAATTCAGGAGATACGAGGCTTTTAAAGATTCGCACCCATACTTTCGCGAAGTGTTTAAACAGTTCTTTGCTTAAGGTCATTAAGGATTGTTATCTCTCAAAAAAATGAAAAAATGGACAGAATATCGGTAGAGGATGTGCTTTTGAGAAATGTAAGGATATTGTCGAAATCGTCTCCTCAGGAAATGAGGATGGTGCCCCGTGGAGAGGGATCTTTCCCGTCGGTTGATGTGTTGAAGGAGATAGTGTCCCTTATAAAAGGGATAGTCTTCCCTGACTTTTTTGACTGCCGCCGCAATAATGAGAATATACGTTCATGCTATTTAGGGGTCAACCTTGAGAAACTCTATTCTCTTCTGGTCACGGAGACGCGCCGTGCGCTTCGTTTTGACAACACCTATAGTGAGGATGAGGTGGCGGATGAGGCTTCATCGCTTGTGCTGCGGTTTATCGATGAATTGCCGGAAATAAAGAGGTTGCTCTATACAGATGTGGAGGCGATGTATAACAATGATCCTGCGGCAGGCAACTTTGCCGAGGTGATTCTCAGTTATCCGGTGGTGCATGCAATGGTGCATTACAGGGCGGCACATGTCTTGTTGCGTCTCGGCATTCCTGTTATTCCCAGAGTTATAACCGAATTGGCTCATTCAGTCACGGGTATCGATATAAATCCCGGCGCGAGAATAGGAGAGTATTTTGCCATAGACCACGGCACCGGTGTGGTCATAGGGGAGACGTGCATAATCGGCAATCATGTCACTCTTTATCAAGGTGTGACGTTAGGCGCGAAAAATTTTTCACTCGACAGCAACGGTCATCCCGTCAATGTGCCCCGTCACCCTATAATAGAAGACAATGTGACGATCTATTCCAATTCCTCTATATTGGGAAGGATAACGGTTGGACGCGATTCTATAATAGGAGGTAACATTTGGCTTACCCATTCCGTACCTCCCGGATCGCGTATACTTCAGCGGCGTGCGGTCTCAACGGTATTCACAGATGGTCTCGGGATTTAAATGCTGTTGTCTGACAGCTGTTTAAAGTGGAACGGATATGAGTCCGGTTAAGGATATGGTATGAAAAAATAGAGGTATGGTATGCGATATACCACATCAATGGTATTTGTGGTGCGGTAATGCGTGTGTAATTTTGCAGCATCAAAATAAATCAGAAACTAAATAAAAAACAGGATTATGGCAAGAATTTACAACAATCTTACCGAGCTCGTCGGAGCTACCCCGCTTCTTGAAGTGAAGAACATAGAAAAGTCGGAATCTCTTGGTGCAAGAGTGATAGTGAAGCTGGAATATTTCAATCCCGGTGGTAGCGTGAAAGACCGTATCGCGCTCGCCATGATCGAGGCTGCGGAGAAATCGGGAGAACTAAAGCCCGGGTCTGTCATTATTGAGCCGACCAGCGGCAACACCGGAATCGGGCTTGCCTGGGTATCGTCGGTAAAAGGATACAGACTGATACTTACCATGCCGGAAACGATGAGCGTGGAGCGGCAGAATCTTCTCAAGGCTCTCGGTGCCACTCTTGTGCTCACTCCGGGAAGTGAGGGTATGAAAGGTGCGATAAGGAAAGCCAAAGAGCTGCAGGAAGAGAATCCGGGTTCCGTTATACTTCAGCAGTTTGAAAATCCTGCAAATCCCGACGCCCACAGGCGTACCACCGGCGAGGAGATATGGAAAGACACCGACGGAAAGGTTGATATTTTTGTAGCTGGAGTCGGCACCGGTGGCACTTTGAGCGGCACCTCCGAGACTTTGAAGCGACATAATCCTGATGTGAAGACTGTCGGTGTGGAGCCTGCCACCTCCCCTGTGCTGTCGGGCGGGAATCCCGGTCCGCATAAGATTCAGGGTATCGGAGCGGGATTTGTTCCGAAAAATTATAATCCTGATGTGGTGGATGTTGTGATCCCGATACCGGACAACGAGGCTATCAAGGCTTCGCGTCTTC
>JAIDJJ010000318.1 GCA_029052265.1 Muribaculaceae bacterium | reverse complement strand
GAATCTGACCAAGGCGAATGTCAATGCGCCGTCCCAATATATTGAAAGTGGAGGAACCGATACGTCCTCCATAGCCGACATGAAATGGTGGGAATATTATGCCGATTCTACTTTGAGTGATATCATAAGGCATACTCTCAAAAATAACCGGGACTTCCTAAAAGCTGCTTCACGGGTGGAGGAATTAAGGCGGTTGTATGATATGGAGAAAGTTAACCTTCTTCCATCCATAACAGGGGTTGTGGGAGGAGACTATGAAACTAATAAATATCAAGGGGATCATATTAAAAAGGATCCCGAAACGGATTTAAAAGTTTCACTTAACTGGGAAGTCAATCTTTGGGGGGCGCTCAAATGGTCACGTCGTCAGAGTGCTTCCCAATATCAGGCGTCTGTTGAAGATTTGCGTGCCATGCAAATGACATTGATTGCAGAGGTTGCCGGTGCATATTTCCGTCTACTCGCTCTTGACAATGAACTTGCCATAGTGAAACAGACATTGATTACAAGGAGCGAGGCTTTAAATCAGGCTAAACTTAGGTTTGAGGGTGGTCTTACTTCGGAGACTGTATATCAGCAGGCAAAAGTGGAATATTCTTCTACCGCTTCGCTTGTCCCCAATCTGGAAAAGCAGATTACTATTGCACAAAATGCTCTTACTCTTCTTATGGGAGAGTATCCAATGGAAAATTTGAAAAGGGGGAAACTATTTTTGAATGTTAAGCTTCCAGAGTCCCTTCCGATCGGGATTCCTTCTCAACTTCTGGAACGTCGTCCTGATCTCAGGGCTTCCGAACACAGGCTTGCGGCTGCAATGGCAAATGTCGGAGTCAATTATGCCAACAGATTTCCAAGTTTAAAAATCAATCTTGCGGCAGGCTTTGAGAATGACGGGCTAACTAAATTCTTTGAGTCTCCTTTTACTTATGTGTTAGGAAATATTAGCGGTACAATTTTCGATTTTGGTAGAAAGAAGCGTAAATATCAGGCTTCGATAGCCGCGTATGACCAGGCGCGTTATGATTATGAGCAATCTGTATTGAAGGCGTTTACTGAGGTCAGCAATGCTGTCACCACTTATCAGAAAGTGCATCAGAACACATCATTGAAGATTGATCTGCGAGACGCCACTGCAAAATATGTTCAGCTTGCGCAGCTTCAATATAGGGCAGGATCATTGAATTATATTGATGTTCTTGATGCGCAGCGAAGATATTTTGATGCCCAGATAGGAGTAAGCAATGCCTTGAGAGATGAATATTTATCATTGATAAATCTTTACAAATCTTTAGGCGGAGGTTGGGAGCTATCAATAAATCAGCAGGATCGATAATCAAGTTTCTACGATTTTTAGAATTGACTTTAAAGCCGGTTGGGTACGGACTACTCAACCGGCTTTAAATTTTCGTTGCAGAAGTGTATGCGACAGCACGTTTCGCTCCAAGGAGCGAAAAACAGAACAATTTAATTTGACTGCAATTTTCTTCGTGTCGGCTCGGAGAGCCGACGTGCCCCTATAAATACGGATGCCCTTCTCAATACAC
>JAIDJJ010000317.1 GCA_029052265.1 Muribaculaceae bacterium | reverse complement strand
CCCACTGCTACTTTCTCCATTCTACAAAAGGTAGACTTACACACCTGCCTCTGTCAGCACGCAAATTATACCAGTCTATAGATGAAAATGACAATCCAATGTTAAATAGTGGACTTTTTCTTGCTAATGCCAATATAGGAACCAAGACAACAACTAATTCTATCGACGATGGAATTATTACCGCCTATGAGATTTCAGAACTAGATTTCTCCAATATTGACATGATGGTTCTTTCTGCCTGCGAGACAGGACTGGGGAGGCTATCCAGTGATGGTGTATTTGGGATTCAGAGAGGACTGAAAATAGCAGGAGTGAACAGCATACTGATGACTCTTGAAAAAGTTGATGATGAAATTACATGTGATATGATGACAGAGCTATACAAGGAATACTTCAGAGGAATTTCAAAAAAAGATGCATTCGAGACTGCAAAGGAAAAAATACGCATAAAGTATCCAAACAACAGATGCTGGGCATCATTCATATTACTGGATGCCATATAGACAATCTGTTGTCTCAGGAGAATATAATTCAACTATATGACGGCAACATGAGAACCATAGGTGTGAATCCATACAGTTTGTTTGGTAATACCTTTGCCTTCAATATGCCGAAGTCAGATTCAATTATGTCTGTTGAGATGTGGCGTACCTGTATACTGCGTTTAACATTTATTGTCGAACCGGCTCTTAGAGTATGTTTACTTTTGGCATAAGTTAAGATTTAGAAAGAGTTTTTGAGGTTGTTTTGAGACTGAGTGAAGGAGTTATGGGGTTCCATAACGACTGAATGAAGACTTAAAACAAGCCAAAAAGACTTCTAAAGATTTCTTAATGTTAAAAGTAAACATACTCTAAGATTTTGCAAGTGGAATTTTACTTTCACATCAATCTGCTGTCAAAGAAATAAAAGAGTTATGAAAAAAGGGTTGTTTATGCTGGTTCTGTCGTTAGTTTTTTGTAGCGGATATGCTTCTGCCCAGCATCGTAATGACGGAAATAGAGGCTACAGCGCATATGAAAAGCGTGACTATCGTAACAGGTCGCCCTATTTCGTTACCGGAAATACTGTGTTTTTTGACGGTAATAAGATAGACGGCGCATCGGCTTCAAGTTTTTCAGTATTGCGCGATGGATATGCAAAAGATTCATGGACGGTTTACTTTTGCGGAATTAAAATCGATGGCGCCTCAAGTAATTCATTCAAGGCGTTAGGCTATGGATATGCCAAAGATACATGGAATGTATATTACAATGGCGTAAAGATAGAAGGAGCATCATCGGATAGCTTCAATGTGCTCTCCGACCGGTATGCCAAAGATACATGGGATGTGTACTATGATGGGGAAAAGATTCCAAACGCTTCTCCGGACAGCTTCGACGTATTGCGTGATGGCTACGCCAAAGATACTTGGGACGTATATTTTGATGGTGAAAAAATACCGGGAGCATCGCCCGACAGTTTCAAAGTGCTTCGTAACGGCTACGCCCGTGACTCTTGGAATACATATTACTGTGGACGCAAAAACCGGGACATCAATGTGAACAATCACACTGTCACAGTCACAAAATCCGGTTTCAAGCCATATCAATATGACAATGGTGATGATTATGTGTCAGACGGTTGCTATCGGATCGTAGATAAAGATGGGAAAATAGGATATGCCTCAGAAAACAATACAGTGATAATATCCCCTCGCTTTGCGTTTGGATTTCCGTTTAAGAACGGTCGTGCAAAAGTGACCGATACAGGACACCTCAAAGAAGTCGAAGGCAGCAATGGAGAATACCATTATTGGGTAAGCGGCGACTGGTATTGGATTGATAAAATGGGAAATCGAATTGAAATAGGGAATGAGCCTGACCTATAAATCCGAGATGCTGAGGTTGTGAAAGTAAAATGGGCTGACCACATGAAGCCGGTTTTCAGCTGCCGGGACAAGCTGTCGGAGGCGTTCTGTCAACCCTTTTGCTTTAATAACTTATCTATATATTTATCAGCCTCTTGACGGGAGACAAATCTAACAACATTGCCTTTGTAAGATTCAAGAAGTAGATTGATTATTGGAAGTTGGGATTCCGGAAAATCAAGAATCCACTGGCGAAATTCATCGTCAAGTTCATCATCTTTCCACGGCATATCCTCTCGGTCTTTACCAAGTCGCGCAATGGCTCCCGCAAGACAAATGTCAAGAGGAAGGTCAAAGAAAAATACAGTCTCTGCCTTTTCAAGTCGCATAGGCATTGTCCGTAAATAGTTCCCATCCAATATCCACTGTCCGGTGCTCATTATATCTGTAAGAGCGGAGTCGAAATCCTCAGTCGAGACGGTGGTTCTGTCAGCTTTATGCCATATCATGTCAAGATAGTATAATGGCAATCCGGTCTTCTCAGACAGTTTTCGTGCAAATGTACTTTTCCCGGCACCGGGACATCCGATAATAAGTACTTTATTCATTTTTTTATTCGGGGCTATTATTTCGGGTGGTTTGATAATCTTATATTCCTGATTCCGGAGACTATTGT
>JAIDJJ010000316.1 GCA_029052265.1 Muribaculaceae bacterium | reverse complement strand
ACCCTTAAAATTGCCGTTTCGTCAACCACCTTCTCCCCCGCATCCCGGGGGCATGCCTTAATTTCCACGGGGTCTGTGACAACATTGGTGTTTGCCGGTTTTCTCCCTCGTTTTTTGGGTTGGGGGATTGGTTCCGCAACCGGTACGGAATCTTCTTGAGTCTGTTGGTTTTTAGGCTTTCTGCCCCTACGTTTTGGTAACGGCAGCTCTTCCGGCATAAAAGATTCAAAAACATTTTGAGGTTCAGTCACGTTTTCAGGCTCCGAAGATCTGTCGGGCTGCTGGGTGGCTGATTTTTCTGCAGATTCTGTCAAGGGCTGTTTCTTTACTTTCTTCGCCCGAGGTTCTTTTGTCTTGGAAGTTTTCTTCTTTTCACCGTTTTTTGAGACGATGTCTTTTGCCGAAGATTCTGCCTGTCGGTCAAGGATAGCTTCGATGATTTCATCGCGGGAAGCTGATCCTGATTTTTTTATACCCATGGAATCAGCTGTTTCACGAATCTGGACATCATCCATGGTTTCAAAGTCATTGATGTGGAACATAAATAGAAATTATGTTATAGGATTTTGTCCACACCGGTTTCCAAAGCCGAAAAAACGGGCACACTGTGAACCTTAAAAAGAGGAGAAAGTGAAAACCGATGAGGAAAATTTACATTTTTAGAGAGACTGGATAAGCCGTTCTGTTTCATCTGTGCTTGCCGTTATCATACAACAATAACGAGTATTAGATAAATAAAATAGTAGGAATAGAACGACAGTCCTGAATTGCACCAAGGAATCGCTGGTGCTGTAATTGTGATGCAAATTTAGAAAAAAAATCTAAATGTTACAAATGAAGAACATTAAAATATGATAAAAAGTTGTCTGTTTATGGCTTATCGCACTAATTTAATGGCAAACAATCTCCAAGTCGGTCGGTTGGTGTCTTTCCGACATTATTGCTTATGAATAAACGTATGTAGGGAAAGCCATCCGTTTTTTAGGATGAGGTCGCCTTTGCGCAGCCGCCAGATCCTGCGGTCAGGTTTGGCAGCCTTTATTGCGCTGATCACTTCTCCTGCAGTCGTGGTGAAAGGTCCGATCGGTTCAATGAATCGTCTTACGAGAAGTTCCGGATCGGGAAAATTCATGATTGCTGATGCCTCAAGTGGTTTGCCGGGATCTGGCAGCGAGGCGTTTACCATTGCCGTCACCACTTCGTTTTCACTTCGCAACAGGGCTACGCTCCTGTCAAGTGCTTTCTCGAATCCTGCCCAGCGTGATTTCAGCAAAGGGACGATTTCGTTTCTTATAAAGTTTCGTCGGTAGTCGTTGGTAAGGTTTGAGGAATCGGTAATGAAAGGGATCTTTTTGTCTTCGAGATATTTTTCGATTTCATGACGATGGAATGAAAGCAGCGGGCGCCAGATTTTCCCGGTGTCGGGAAGCATGCCGCGTAGTCCGGAAGTGCCCGATCCTCTTAATAGATTAAGGAAAAGGGTCTCGATATTGTCGTCTGCGTTGTGTCCGGTCACAATTCTGTCTGCTCCGGTTTCGGATGCGATAGCTGCAAACCATTCATATCTCAGTTCGCGGCAAGCCATCTCTGCCGACATGCCCCGGTTTGCCGCCATATGGGCAGCCACATCAAAGTCTTTCACCATGAGAGCCACATTCAGTTCCTTGCACACCTTTTCCACATGTTTCTGATCACGCATGCTTTCATCTCCCCTAAGATGAAAGTTGCAATGTGCGGCAATCAAAACCGCCTCTGTGGCAGACAGTGCGGAAAGCAGGGCGATACTGTCGGCTCCTCCGCTGACAGTAACCACGAGTTTTGAAAATTTATTTTCAAAGACAGCTCTCCGGAAAGATATTTCTATTGTATTTAACTTTTGTTTTGATACAGACATGATGCGAAATTAAAAAAAAAATCGTAAATTTGCATATAATAATAAGAAAAAGATAACTCAACAACTCAATTAACTAATAACTAAAGTTATGGCAAAAGAATGGATCTGCACAATATGCGGATATGTGGCAGAGGGCGAAGAGGCTCCTGCAAAATGCCCTCAGTGTGGCGCACCTGCTTCCAAATTCAAAGAACTTGACCAGACAGCTCTTTTGAAATTTGTTACCGAGCATGAGATCGGTGTGGCAAAAGACTGCGATGAGGAAATGAAAAAGGATCTCAACAATCATTTCGTGGGAGAGTGCACAGAAGTAGGCATGTATCTTGCCATGTCTCGTCAGGCTGACCGTGAAGGATATCCCGAAGTTGCAGAGGCTTTCAAGCGTTATGCCTGGGAAGAGGCTGAACATGCCGCAAAGTTTGCAGAGCTTCTCGGTGAAATGGTATGGGACACCAAGACCAATCTCGAAAAGCGTATGCATGCCGAGGCAGGTGCGAATGCCGACAAGATGCGTATCGCAAAAAATGCGAAGGCTCAGAACCTTGACGCTATTCATGACACAGTTCATGAGATGGCAAAAGACGAAGCCCGTCATGGACAGGGTTTTGCCGGTCTCTACAACCGTTTTTTCGGTAAATAAGACTATTTTGTCTGAATAAGATAAAATCTGAAAAATAAAAGAGATTCCTGTTTTTGCGGGAATCTCTTTTATTTTTCAGATCTGTGATACTGATTTCATAGAAAAATGAAATCAGTGACAGACTTATCAGTTACCGGGATACACCACTTTATCAATAATGCCTTTCAGACATGCGATCGCCACACCGTAGTTGGTCATTGCCACCCCGGCTTCCTTTGCCCGTTGCACACGGCTCATGACCATTCTTCTGTTGAACATGCAGCCGCCGCAATGTATTATCAGATCATACCTGCCCGGGTCATCAGGAAAATTTTTACCTGTCGCAAAGTCGATGCTGAGTCCTTCCCCGGCTTTTTTTCTAAGCAGAAGGGGTAGTTTGACTCTTCCTATATCTTCATTGGCAGGCACATGAGTACATGCCTCGGCTATAAGCACGCGGCTGTCGGAATCAAGGGCTGCTATTTTTTTTGCACCTTCCACAAAATATTCTATGTCGCCTTTATAGGCAGCCATCAATATGGAAAAAGAAGTAAGTCTGACTCCGGATGGAATGATTCGTTTCACAGAATCAAATACTTGTGAATCTGTAATTGTCAGATCAGGAAGAACGTTCAGTTTAGATAAAGTCAGGGGCAATGTTTCCGGGGTGGCGGAGACAACAGTGCATCCACGGTCGATCAAGGCTCTGATGGTCTGCACCTGAGGCAGGATCAGACGTCCTTTCGGAGCCTGGGAATCCTGAGGCATCACAAGCACTACGAGGTCACCGTGCTTTACAAGGTTTCCCAGCAGGTCCCTCGGTGCGAAATCTGAAGGTATCTTCTGAAGAATCGCCTCAATAAGTTCAGGTCTTCCTTTTCCCTCTGCGGCACATACGTGCACATCCGCTTCAGTGGTCTGGCGTATGTCTGATTTGTTTGCCACTTTTACGAATGGTATCTTCTTGCTTTTCAGCATGGAGATGCATTCCGACTCCACATCGGCATTCTCTCCTGTCAGGAGCAGGGCAAGATCGGCGTTGTCAAGGGCTTTAAGCGAGAGATCTGCTCTTTGTTTGCCGAGAGGGGATGTGTCGTCCAATCCGGCAGTGTCGACCAATACTACAGCACCCGCATGGGGAAGTTCCATTGCGCGTTTTACCGGGTCAGTGGTAGTTCCGGCTATGTCTGAAGTGAGAGATACCTCCTGGTCTGCAAGCATGTTGATCAGGGAGGACTTCCCGGAATTACATGCTCCAAGCACTACAATGCGTAGCCTTTCGGATTGAGGTGTATTGTTCATATTTACTTAAAAATTAAAATCCCTTTCCCCTTTCCCTATTCTTTCGAGATATTCTTCTGTAAGTTTCCTCACTTTATCTCCCGGGATTTTCTCTATTTGCTCCCTTATCAATCTATATCCCTCGGCGGCAGTGTCTTCAGAGGCATAGTCTTTAAGATATTCAGCCAAGGTAAGGAGAGCATTTGGAGCGCAGCAGTTTGCTATCTGTCCGTTTTTTACAAGCGACATGAACCTGTCTCCGGTTCTTCCCTGCCGGTAGCACGCGGTACAGAAACTCGGTATATGGTTTGTGGATACAAGCCATCTTACAATCTCGTCGAGAGTACGGTTGTCGGAAATGTCAAATTGGGCGGAACTGTTATCTTCCGCATTGCAACCGTCGGCGTATCCTCCCACCGAGGTTTTGGAGCCTCCGCTGATCTGAGATATTCCGAGATCAAGAACTTTGGCTCTTACCTCAGGGCTTTCGCGAGTGGATATGATTAGCCCGGTATAAGGTACCGCCAGGCGCAATACAGCCACTATCCTGCAGAAAAGGCTGTCGGATATTGCGTCAGGGAAATCATCAGTCGAAATATCGTCTGCCGGACATATGCGCGGCACGCTTATCGTGTGGGGTCCCACTCCAAATTTCGCTTCAAGATGTTCGGCGTGCATCAGCAGTCCGACAAAATCATAGCGGTAGGTGTTCAGCCCGAAAAGCACACCGATCCCCACATCCTCTATTCCGGCTTCCATGGCGCGGTCCATCGCTTCGGTGTGCCAGCGATAGTCGCTTTTTGGTCCGCTCGGATGTAGCCGTTCATAGTTTCCCTTATGATATGTCTCCTGAAATAGTATATACGTTCCAATTTCGGCATCTTTTAGCCGTCGGTAATTTTCGACAGTAGTGGCGGCGATATTTACATTTATACGCCTTATCGCACCGTTTTTATGGCGAATGGAATATATGGTCCGGATTGATTCGAGAATATAATCCAAAGGATTGTTGCGGGGATCTTCCCCCGCCTCGATCGCGATACGTTTGTGCCCCATGTCCTGAAGCGCGATCACTTCTTTCTTTATCTGCTCTTGCGACAACTTTATTCTCGGGATTGTCTTGTTTTTTAAATGGTAAGGGCAATATATGCATCCGTTTACACAATAATTGGACAGGTAAAGCGGGGCAAACATTACGATACGGTTGCCGTAGAAACGGTGTTTTATCTCATTTGCGGTCTTGAAAATCCTGTCGGTTATTACAGGATCTTCACACATCAGGAGAGCGGCAGCCTCCCGATGTGAAAGCCCCTTTGCCAAAGATGCCTTTTCAAGAAGGGATTCAAGATAAGGGAGGTCGGAAGATTTCTCATCGGCGAATCTTACCGACTCAAGTATTTCATTATGATCTATGAACTCTGTGGCGTTGGTAGAAGCTGGATTATACATTTTTGTAGTCTCCTTTTTCGGTTGTGATAAAAAGATTGACTTTTTCGAGTTGAGAGGTAAGTGTGGCGAGCCCTTCGGCTGATTCCGCGCCAAACGCTTTTTTGTTGTCGTATAGGGAATACCGCTTTCTCAGAGCGGAAGGAGAGAGATTCGGCGTCACCCCATTTGCCCCGGCGAGCCGCCCCTTGTCGCGGCCTTGGGGATG
>JAIDJJ010000315.1 GCA_029052265.1 Muribaculaceae bacterium | reverse complement strand
TTTTAGAGTATGTTTACTTTTGGCATAAGTTAAGATTTAGAAAGAGTTTTTGAGGTTGTTTTGAGACTGAGTGAAGGAGTTATGGGGTTCCATAACGACTGAATGAAGACTTAAAACAAGCCAAAAAGACTTCTAAAGATTTCTTAATGTTAAAAGTAAACATACTCTTATATCGGATCCCCGTCTTTCCCTTTTCTCAACTTCCGTAAAAAAGTTTTGACATTATCATAAATTTGTAGCCTTGTGACGCATATTTTGCAAGGTGAGGGGGCTAATGGGGGCTAATGTCATGCCACTTCGACAAAAAGTTGTGGTTATAATTGCGAAAACCACATTTTTAGAGTATTTTTGCACTTCAATAGGCTTATGGGAAGTCAGACACGATTTCTCTTGAAAAAATAAGGAAACTAAAAAATCTCTATAATTTTATGAATCTTTTTGATCAGATCAGCGAAGATATCAAGAAAGCGATGCTCGCCCGCGACAAGGTGCGTCTTGAGGCTCTGCGCGGAGTAAAGAAAGAATTTCTTGAGGCTAAGACAGCAAAAGGCGCCAATGGTGAGCTATCGGATGATACAGCCGTGAAAATCATGGTTAAGATGGTGAAGCAGAGAAAGGAAAGCGCCAGGATCTATGAAGAGAACAATCGCAGTGAATTGGCTCAGAATGAATTGTCGGAAGCTGCTGTGATCGAGGAATATCTTCCCAAACAGCTTTCAGAAGAAGAGCTTGAGGCGGAACTCAGGTCGATTATTGCCGAAACCGGAGCTGCCGGTCCTAAAGATATGGGCAAGGTCATGGGGTTGGCAACCAAGCGTCTTGCCGGAAGGGCGGAAGGTAAAGTTGTTTCTGCCAAAGTAAAAGAACTTCTGTCGAACATTTAAGAGTAGAGATAATGCTTACATTGCAGACAATAAAGGCTGATCCGGAATTTGTGGTGAAACGCCTTGCGGTAAAGGGATTTGATGGAAAAGCAGTCATAACCGAGATCCTTGAAATTGATGCTGAGCGTCGTCGCCTTCAGCAGAAGTGTGACTCTGATGCATCCGAGCTTAAAAAGCTGGCAGCTTCTATCGGTGCTTTTATGAAAGCCGGAGAGAAGGAGAAGGCGGAAGAGGCTAAAGCCCGAGTGGCATCTATCAAAGGTGAGTCAAAAGGTCTTCAGGATTGTCTTGAAAATTGCGAGACCCGCATGCGTGACCTGTTGCTCACAGTCCCCAACCTTCCTTGCGACGCCGTGCCTGAAGGGCGTTCCGCCGAAGACAATGTCGTGGAGAAGACGGGAGGCAAGATGCCGGAACTCGGATCAGACGCACTTCCTCATTGGGAGCTTGCAAAAAAATATAATCTTATTGATTTTGAATTGGGTGTGAAGGTCACCGGCGCAGGTTTCCCCTTCTATATCGGGAAAGGTGCGCGTCTGCAGCGTGCCCTTATCCAGTTCTTCCTTGACGAGGCATGGAAAGCGGGCTACATTGAGGTGGAGCCTCCTTTTGTAGTGAATGCGGCGTCAGGTTACGGTACAGGTCAGCTTCCTGACAAGGAAGGTCAGATGTATCATGTCACTGTAGATGATCTCTATCTTATTCCTACAGCGGAAGTGCCGGTCACTAATATTTATAGAGATGTTATCATTCCCGGGGCTGAGCTTCCCAAAAAGAATTGCGCATATTCTCCGTGCTGGCGACGTGAGGCGGGCAGCTATGGCAAGGATGTGCGTGGTCTTAACCGCCTTCATCAGTTTGACAAGGTTGAGATCGTGCGTATAGAGAAGCCGGAAAACTCCTATGCAGCTCTTGAAGAGATGAAAGACCATGTGCAGGGTCTTCTTGAAAAGCTTGGACTTCCCTGGCATATCCTCCGTCTTTGCGGAGGCGACATGTCGTTCACTTCGGCAATCACCTTCGACTTTGAAGTGTGGAGCGGTGCTCAGCAACGTTGGCTTGAGGTTTCATCCGTATCAAATTTTGAGAACTATCAGGCAAACCGTCTCAAATGCCGTTATCGTGACGAAGACAAGAAAATCAAACTCTGCCACACACTCAACGGGTCGGCTCTGGCTCTTCCCCGTATAGTGGCAGCCCTTCTTGAGAACAACCAGACTCCGGAGGGTATCGTTGTGCCGGAATGTCTGCGCAAGTACACAGGGTTTGATATTATCGATTAATTCTACTGAATAGGGAGGGTACCGCCAATGTCGGCAACCGGGTCCCCTCTTGATATTCACTGATCTGCAATTCACAATTCAACATACAGAAAGTGGCAACCAACGGACCGGGCTATATCAGCAAAGATGAAAAATTGATTCCGATCGAAGATCCGTCAGGAAAATGGTCGGAGCTTTATCTGCTCCCTGAATGGGCGGAAAAATATTATGATGTCTATACTGTGCGCAAGTATGGAAAATGGGTGATGCTCAAGGCTTTGAAGAAAGAATATGCAGATAAGCCGGAATATCGTGCCATGCTTGAGAAAGAGTTTGATATCCGTTATAATCTCTGTCATCCCAATATCGTGATGGTCAATGACCTTGAGGTCGTGCCGGGGGTGGGTATGGCTATAATAACGGATGATGTGTATGGCTATTCTCTTCGCAGGCTTATTGATGAAAAGCGTCTCACTCCCCAGATTGTGCACCGGCTGCAGACCCAGCTGCTCGACGCAATGGAGTATATTCAGGAAAACCACATCCGTCATGTGCCGATCACACCTGAATCGATTCTTTTTACAGAGTATAATGAGAACCTGAAACTCACCAATGTGGGGTATGACCAGACAGACAGTCTTCCGGAGCAAGACACTCGTAAGGATATTGAAAGTTATGGCAAGGTTATCAACGAGGTGCTCGACAATCTGCCGGCTTCATTGCCGAAGCTAAGGAAAATAGCCCGCAAATGTATGGACAAGGATCATCCTTATCGTACAGTGAGCGATCTTCAGCTGGCAATGGAACGCCGCAATTCGGCACAACTATATATATTCATATGTTGTTTTATTGTTCTGATGGCGGCGCTTCTTGTATGGCTTGTCAGGGGATGAAGACATATTTGAAACAGCGGGGAAGTATGCCTCTGGCATACTTCCCTTATAATTGAAAACAAAGTCATACATGCTTCAGGCATGTTGCTTCAAGATATAATCAGATGATTGAGATCAGAAAAATAGCACCTACAAAATCAAATCTCAGAAAGTTTACTAAATTTCAGATTGACCTTTATTCCGGGAATCCTTATTATGTGCCACCCCTTATAAGTGATGACGTGGCTACTCTTTCTCCCAAAGTCAATCCGGCATTTGACTTTTGTGAGGCAGTATATTTCATGGCTTACCGCGACGGCAAGCCTGTAGGGAGGATTGCCGGAATAATCAACCGGCAGGTCAACGAACGCCATGGCAAACAGACAGCAAGGTTCGGTTTTATAGATTTTATCGATGATCCCGAGGTCTCGGAGGCGTTGCTTGCAGCTGTTGAGGAATGGGCGAGAGACAAAGGCATGAAGAAGATCATAGGTCCTCTCGGGTTTACTGATCTTGACCATGAAGGGATGCTTGTGGAGGGTTTTCAGGAGCTTTCCACTATGGCAACAATCTATAATTATCCTTATTATGCAGCCCATATGGAGGCGTGCGGGTATAGGAAAGAATCTGATTGGGTGGAATATCTGATGGAGATCCCTGATCAGATCCCGGATAAATATAACCGGATCGCTGATATTGTAAAGAAAAAATTCGGGCTGAAGGTGTTGAAATATAAAAGCCGCAAACGTATCAAGAATGAGTACGGCAGGGCTCTTTTTCACCTTATAAATGATGCATACGACGGGCTGTATGAGTATTCCCGGCTGTCGGAGCGTCAGATAGACTATTATATAGATATTTATCTCGGATTGCTCAATCTTGATCTGGTCACTCTGATAGTGGATAATGAGGGGCAGCTGGTGAGTGTGGGGATATCTATGCCCTCGATGAGCCTGGCTCTTCAGAAGAGTAAAGGAAAAATGTTGCCTTTGGGTTGGTGGTATCTGTTGAAAGGGCTTAAGGGGAAGAATGACAGGGTTGACCTGCTTCTTGTGGCAGTGAAGCCGGAATATCAGAATAAGGGAGCGAATGCATTGCTTTTCCAGGATCTTATTCCTTATTATAATAAATATGGGTTTAAGTATGCTGAATCGAATCCTGAGCTTGAGACAAATTCAAAGGTGCAGGGGCAATGGGATTATTTTCAAAACAGACAGCACCGTCGCCGTAGGTCATTTTATAAAAATCTGTAATGGCAGTAGATAAAGGTAAGACAGGAGCGGAGGTTGTCAATCCGTATGACGACCGTCGGGAGAAGGGGAAGCAGGTGGAGGAGATGTTTGATTCCATCGCGCCTGCTTACGATTTCATGAATTCTGCAATGACATTCGGTTTGCACAGGCGGTGGCGCGACAGGGCGCTTAAGGCAGCTTTGGATGCGCTTGGCGGCATGGATGGCGAATCGGAGGGCTCTTCCGGATGCAGTAGGGAGGAAGTGAAGCCGGATGGCGGGAATGTGAAGGTGCTTGATGTGGCTACCGGTACCGGTGATGTGGCATTCAGATTGCATGATATGATCCGGTCTGCAAAAATCACAGGGATTGACCTTTCGGAGGGTATGCTGGAAGTGGCACGTAAAAAATTGTCATCATTCACAGATAAAGAGCGCGGGCTTCTGGCTTTTGGCAAAGCAGACTGTCTGAACTTACCATTTGCTGACGATGAATTTGATCTCATAACTGTGGCGTATGGGGTAAGAAACTTTGAAAACCTTCTTAAGGGCCTCAAGGAAATGCGGAGAGTGCTTCGTAGGAATGGAGTGCTTTGTATAATAGAGCTTTCAGTGCCTGAAGGGAAGCTGACAGGATTGGGATACAAGGTATATTCGCGTCATCTTATACCTGCGGTCGGAAAACTGGTAAGCGGCGACAGCCGTGCCTATACCTATCTTCCGGAAAGCATAGCGGCAGCCCCGCAGAGGGGAGAGATGGCGCGGATAATGGAAAAGGCAGGATTTACCGACATCAAGTGGAAATCGCTTACATTCGGGGCGGTGACATATTATATAGCAAGATAATGAACCGTAAGGATTTTGAAATAATGGCTCCGGTAGGAAGCTGGGAGTCGCTTGCGGCGGCGCTTGCCGCCGGCACAGATGCCGTATATTTCGGCATAGAGGGTCTGAACATGCGTTCCCGCTCCAGTTCAAATTTTTCAACCGACGATATGCGCCGGATTGTGGAGGAGTGTGAGGCAAGAGATGTAAAGACCTATCTTACTGTAAACACGATAGTTTATGATTCCGATTTGCCGAGGATGCGCGAGATCATAGATGCAGCTAAAGATGCAGGCATTTCAGCTGTCATAGCTTCTGATATGGCAGCTATCCTTTATGCCCGGCAGATCGGTCAGGAAGTTCATATATCCACTCAGGTCAATGTCACTAATATAGAGGCTGTAAAGTTTTACAGCCGTTTTGCAGATGTGATGGTATTGGCGAGGGAACTTAATCTTGATCAGGTCTCGGCAATAAGTGCGGCTATAGAAAGAGAAGGGATCACGGGTCCGGCAGGAAGGAAGATACGCCTTGAGATGTTTTGCCATGGGGCGCTTTGTATGGCGGTGAGCGGAAAATGTTATATGAGCCTTCATGAGATGAATTCAAGCGCCAACCGTGGGGCTTGCAATCAGATATGTCGCCGGTCATACACAGTGCGCGACAGGGAGACTGACGAGGAACTGGTGGTGGACAATAAATTTATAATGTCGCCGAAAGATCTCAAAACCATACATTTTCTTGACCGTATGGTGGCAGCCGGAGTGCGGGTTTTCAAAATAGAGGGGCGTGCGAGAGGTCCTGAATACGTGCATGAGGCTGTTCAGTGCTATTCGGAGGCTCTTGAAGCAGTTTGCGACGGAACTTTTTCAGAAGAAAGGGTATCGGCATGGGATGCACGTCTTGAAAAAATATTCAACCGTGGCTTTTGGAATGGCTATTATCTTGGTCAGCGGCTTGGAGAATGGAGTGCCAAATATGGTTCGTCAGCCACGAGGACCAAGGTGTATGCGGCAAAGGCTATCCGTTATTTCCCGAAAATTGGGATAGGGGAGTTTCAGTTGGAAGCCGGCTCATTGCGTGTCGGGGATGAGGTGGTGATAACCGGACCCACCCCCGGGGCGTTGCTTTTCAATATTTAAGAATTGGGGGGTGAGCGTAATCCGGTG
>JAIDJJ010000314.1 GCA_029052265.1 Muribaculaceae bacterium | reverse complement strand
GGCGAACATATCGTCCTCATTTCTCTGCAAAGATACGAAAAAATATAAATGCACGAAACTTTTATTTCACAATAATTATTATTTTATGCAATTTCATTTTAAAAAAAAGGGAGACAATTCTGCCCCCCTTCGGAAATGCGCGTGCAATACGCAACGTTGATTTCATTTATTTCATGATATCCGGGATAGTAACATACTTGCCGGAGAAAGAGCCATCATATATTCCTGCCACCTTGTAGGTGACTGCCACGGATGAAAGCCATCTGTCGGTTGTGGCGAGCCTGAATGAGTCAAACTTGAAATTCTCATATTTTGTGTAGGTGTCAGGATCCGGAAGTGACAATGACCCTTCATACATATAAGGAACTATGTCGGTTCCTGTGATTTCATAGCCGCCGGAAGTGAATTTCACATCGAGATCCGGCACATAGATAGCGGATTTCTCAGGTTCGTTCGGAGAATTGGAAAACTTCGCATTGTACATTACCAATGCCGCTTTCTTTTTTTCAATATCCATAATGATACGATACACGATATTCTTGGTCTGGCTCATCTGTGGAGCGCCATCTACCTGGTACCTGGTGCTTGTGTCGCCTGTATAGAACACATCAGGAGTGAAAGTACGGACTGTATATTCATTTCCCATTGTGTAGTTCGCAACAACCATCAGACCTACGCTCTGAATATTCGGATGATATATTGTGCCGGGGAGATAAGATACCGTGCCCTTATCATCTTTCATCGTAGGAGTGAACACTCTGGTGGGATTGAAATTCTCGGGAATTTCGGGTATGGCTGTCATGAATGTCGCATCTTTGATATCCATGCTTCCGTTCCCTACCACTCCCGAAAGTCCGGGGATCACCTGCCTGTATCCGAAATCTGTATATTTCACAGGATCGGTTGTAAAACTGTATGTCTTGTTGTCGATAATAAGCGAGTTTGTACTCACTGAGGCTGTCGCGGCATTGAAATCAAAACTGAAAACGTATGAGCCGTAAGACAACAAGGGCTCGCCCCCATTTGTCGGGATGACCATATTACATGTAGCATAGCCTACAGTTCTTGAGTTCTCTCCACTTCCCATAGTACAGGAGCTTAATAAAATTCCTGCGGAAGACAGAAGACAGAATACCGTTTTTTTCATTTCTTTAATTGTTGTTATTAGTTATTGGTTACTGGTTTATTAGTTATTTGACTTGTATACGGGATAATTATTTTTCAGAAACAACATCTTAGCGTCGCCCCTATTTCCGGTCCCCTGCCCCGTTGTAAAAATTCATTGCCCATCGACATGAAATAAAAAGTATAATATTTCGTATCGGTAAGGTTTTTACCCCACAGCTGAAGGTTAAGGGTATCTGTCCCCAGCGTTATGCCGGCTCCGAGTAAGAAATAAAGGTTTTGAAATTCTGTGTTAGCTTCATTCCAATATATACTTCCTATGCCGCGCATATTCAAATCAAAGGTAATATTTCCCAAGATGCTGTTGTGTGTCGGCACTCCCCACACACCCTGTAAAAACAATGTATTGCGGGGGGCATAAGGCAAATAATTTCCTTTATAATTGTTGATACCATCACTGAATTTACGAAACCGGGCATTTGTATAACCATAGCTGCCGGCAAGCGTGAGCCGATCGGTAAGATTTGCCCTTACTGACAGCTCCCCTCCGAAGCTATGCGTCTTTCCGGCATTTGCCATAATTCTGCCGGTAGTTGTGCCGTTGGGGAACATGGTCAACTGCTGATCCCTGCAATCTATGAAAAAGGCTGCAATGTCAATCTCAAGCAGTGACCCTGCAACAGAAATGTGACTCCCTATTTCATAATTCCAACTTTTCTCCGGTTTATAAGAAACGATATCATCTATGCCATATTGTGCTCCTATGCCCATTATTCCCATTAGCCTTTGCTGAAGCACATCACTGAACATCTGAGTGTTAAATCCTCCGGCTTTATATCCTTTTGAAATTTTAACATAGATATTGCCGATATTTTGTGGCAGTGAATACGACACGGAGAATTTAGGCAACAATGTCAGGAAATTCTGAGAAAGCTTTCCGGTGTCATCAATGTCTATATCAACATCCCGGAAAAACGAATAAGACAGACCATCTTTCTGATAAATGCTGTAGCCCGTTTCACAAAAACTTCTGTAGTCGAGAGAGGAATGTTCATAATCTATCCGTAGCGCCGCGCTAAATGTAAAGTCGCCTAATGTAAAATCCGATTCATGATATGCCGATAGTCCCCATACAGGCACCTTGAAATCGCTGTTGAGCCCGAACGTCCTCTCATTCCATGATATAGGATAAAGCGGATTCGCATCATTTCTATGGTCTTCTATGAGTTCGGATATACCCTTGTCCTTAAATGTGACCGGGGCATGCATGTCGAGATGCTTGTAAAAACCGAAAATTCCGTTCAACCATCTGTATTTGTCGCCAACATTGCCGCTTATTACAAGATCTTCAGTCAATGACGTTTCATTCTTTTTTTGAGTCAATGTAAAGAAATCTTCAGGAAGAAAATCCTGATCAAGCGTCATATTGTCGTTGATGTGCTGAACAGATGTAATCGACGTGACGGAAAAATTATCACATGAAAGCCTTAATGACAATCCGTCTGTAAATGTGAACCTCTTATAGAAACAGGTGTCATTATATGAGATCTCGCCTGTATCTTTAAATTCATAGGGATATCCTCCCTGGCGGAGAATGCCGAATGAAGCTGTGTTCTGAAGAACGATACCATCCGTCATCCTGTGATAGAATTTGAGTCTTCCGCTCAAATTCCGCTCATGATCAATTTTCTCGCCATTATACTGATTGACGAATGTACCCTTTCTGCTCCCATAGGCACCGACAAACGACAAACCGGTGTTGGAATTGAATTTATGATACCATCCCCCTGACGCCTTTATCGATGTGCCGGAAGCCGCTTCAAGCGAAATACGCCAGCCTTGAAACCGCATGGGTGAAAGCGTCGTTACGTTGATCACCCCTGCCATGGTATTGCGCCCGTACAGAGTGGACTGGGGTCCCCGCAACATTTCAACTGATGCGATATCTGCGACATCAAAATCATATGCATCTTTATTCATATAGGGTACGTTATCCACATTAAGCCCCACAGAGGGCTGATCCATACGTGCCCCTATTCCTCTCACATATATTGACGATGTCATGCGTGAGCCATAATCCGGAATATAAAAATTCGGCACCACACCGGTTATACCTTTGATAGCCGAGACTCCGAGCTGCTCAAGTTCAATCCTCCCTATTATGGTTGCGGCTTCCGTTTCGTTTTTAAGACGAGACATCTGCTTGACATTCGTAACATTAACTTCATCAAGCATGACTCCTACAGTATCAGTCACCTCTTCTTCCGCACATACAGAAAAAGAAGTGGAAACCGCTAAGAACGCTGTTATGACCTTTGGAATTTTCACGTTGCAAAACTACGCACTTGCACGAAAATCCACAATCCCCATTTTTGATGATTTTTCTATCATTTATGGATTTTTCAAAAGCATATGCTTCACCGAGGTGTGTGCAATTTATCTGCCACGCCTCCTTTAAGTACGTGTTCTTAGTCACTATGTTTGCATTTGAAAAGCCGGATCGCCGCTCAAAGGAGGCTTTCAGCCCCCTTGCCGCTGGGCTTCCCCCGAGAGAAGAGAGGTTTTAATAAATAGGCGTGAAGGTTTTTTTATTATATTTGAAAATGAAAAATTAACAATAAAATATAATAAAATCCTCACGCCTTATGCGAATGCAAAATAATAAAAAAGATTTCAATGGACAAAAATTATTTGTGGGAATCGACGTCCATCTCAAAAGCTGGACGGTGACAGTAATGACTGAAAGCGGGTTCCATAAGACTCACACACAGAACGTTTCCGCCGAAGGACTGGTCAAACACCTCCGCCAGAATTATCCGGGCGCAGAATACCACATTGTCTACGAGAGTGGATTCACGGGTTATTCCACTTGCTTTAAGTTTAGGGATTTAGGCATTATGTGCAATATTATTAACGCTGCTGATGTGCCGACAATGTAAAAGGAAAAGCTTGAGAAGACAGACAATGTGGACTCCTATAAATTGGCGAGATCGTTGAAAAACGGAGATTTTGACAATCTCTTCCTTTTCGTACCAGATAGAAATTTGTTAGACGACAGATCTGTGATAAGGATAAGACATCAGGCGGTTCGCGATCTGGCAAAAATAAAATCAAGGATTAAACATTGTCTCCACTTCAATGGAGTGAATATTCCAGATTCGATGAGGCGTCACGCTTCTCGTTGGACAACGCAGTTCAAGACTTGGCTGCGCACGATCAAACTAATAGGGGAATCCAGAAAATCGATGGATATCCTTCTTGAATTGCTTGACCGACGGCACAGGGAAGTGCTTGACTCCAATACAAGGTTACGTAAAATGTGTGGGTCTTCTCGATACAAGACCAATTATGATCTCATGACATCGATCCCGGGCATAGGCCAGATTGCCGCGATGACCATCCTGACAGAGGTTATGGATTTCTCCAGATTCAGCTGTATCAGGAAATTTATCGGATACATTGGACTCAAACCCATGACCAGTTCTTCGGGTGAAAAGGAAAGTATCGGAGAAATGACGTTCAGAGGGAATCATTATATAAATTCCGTTCTTGTTGAAGCGTCATGGGTGGCAATAACCAAAAGCGTCTACCTATCCTCCCTATATGGAAGATTACTTCACCAAGGGATGAAACCACAAAAAGCTATTATACGTGTAGCCAGAAAACTGGCGTGCTTCATATTCGCTACAATTAGAACTCAAAAAGCCTATGAGGAAAATTGAGCCGATAGAAATAAAACATAAAAGCTTTAGGACATACGAAACTGATTCGGAAAGAACGACTATTTAACGCGCTCTGGAGAGCTAACGACTACTCCTTATACAATTAGAATATAGCGTTCCCCCTATTATACTGAATCAGTGAAATGTCAGGATCATATCCTTGACTAATAGAAGTTTGTATAGTAGAGCTTTTATGTTAACCTGAGGCAGTACGCCTCAAGCCTGATGAGAGGATTCACCTCCCGTCAGGCTTTTCATGTACTTACCTTAAATCTTTGCATTATATAAATAGCTCATACTCATTAGTTAATATATCTTAAAGTTTGCGTAGAAATTTGGAATGCAACATAGAAGAGCGCGTTCCTTAAAATTTCGAGGTACAACCGTCCGCGATAGCAGGTATGAGCTAAAAAGATAGCCGTCCAAAGTTTGGGCGGCTATTTTTGTGAGGGTT
>JAIDJJ010000313.1:333-1991 GCA_029052265.1 Muribaculaceae bacterium | reverse complement strand
GCGTGCGGGGCTTGTCGAAATGATTGACTACTATATTTAATACAGTACTTGGAATTATATTCTTATAACTTTCTACATTAAAAGGAAAACGTTAAAATTTTTTTAATAAAAAATATCGGGAATTATTAAGAAACTGTTTAAAATTTATTTTGTCTTGTCATTGAGGTCTTTGTCATCATCTTCCTGCAACATCAGGCACTATAAGGTTCCGGCATGCCACTCAGCTTGAGATTGATGAGTCAGGTGCAAAAGCAGCCTCGGTGTCATCCGGAGAAATAGGTGTGACGGCTCCGGAAATCAAGCCCGGAGAATCTTATACGGTCAAGGTTGACAGACCGTTCTATTTCTTTTTAAAAGAAAACAGCACAGGGGCGTGTCTGCTGTTTGGTAGAATTGTGGATTTATAAATTGTGCCTCAGTCAGGGGATTGTCCCGGATTGGTGACGGATGAGTGGCGTGTCAGAGAATCGACCACACTTTTGAGTGTGTGAAAATCCGGGATATCGGAATCTCCGAAAGTCGCCACTATTCTGCCGGAAGCGTCGGTGATAAATGTGCGCGGAATCCCTGACGTGGCGAAAAGATTATATATCAGACGGTCTGATTGGGCGGAATACGGTAATGAAAAATTGTGTTCCGCCCAATAATTTCCTACTGATACGGCATCCTCTTCACGCGACACTGCGAAGATGCTGATGAGAGGGTGGTCATTATATTCCTCATACAGGCGGTTTATGGCAGGAAGCCCCTCGCGGCAATCCCCGCAGGAGGTATTGAAAAATTCAATCACTGCGGTTTTGCCCCGCAAGGATGTCGTGGAGACGGAACTCCCGTTGTCAAGGGTCAAGTTAAATTGGGGAAGAGGATCGCCTTCTGCAAGTCCGGTATTTGCCGGTTCATTTTCAGTTACGCAAGCCGTTGCCGTCAGGCATATCAATACCGATATGAAAAGACCTGAAAATATGGAATTTATATTCATTAGAGATAACCGCTTTGGAATCACCGTATTAAAAAAGGCGCGTATACGCGCCTTTTTTAATACGGTGATTATTCATTAGAGATCATTCTGTTCAGACTCCGGAGCTTTGTCTATAAGATCCATGAAGTCGTCAAGTTTCGGTGTTATGATTATCTCTGTGCGGCGGTTACGCTGTTTGCCGATTTCCGAATCGTTGTCAGCAATAGGGTTGTATTCACCTCTTCCGGCGGCAGACAGACGCTGAGGGTTGATACCGAAATCATTCTGAAGCACCTGTACGATAGATGAGGCACGCAGTGCGGAAAGGTCCCAGTTGTTGCGGATATTGGTTCTTGAGATCGGAACGTTGTCAGTGTTCCCTTCCACGAGCACATCAAAATCCTTGTAGTCTTTCAGTATTTTTGCAATCTTTGACAGAGTCTCCATTGCCCGGCTGTTTACCTCATAGCTACCTGTCTTGAACAGCATGTTGTCGGCAAGGGAGATATAGACCACTCCTTTCAACACCTTCACATCCACATCCTTGAGCTCGTCATTGCTCAGCGAACGCGTCAGCTTGTTGGTAAGTGCGATGTTGAGTGAGTCAGACTTAGACTTTGCATCCACAAGCTGTTTGATATATTTGTTGGAGGCGTTGATCTCGTCCACGAGTTTGGAGATATTCACGCTTCCCTGGTTG
>JAIDJJ010000313.1:0-323 GCA_029052265.1 Muribaculaceae bacterium | reverse complement strand
GTCGAGGGTGTGCTTAAGTTCCTGCATCCCCTTCTTGAGTTCGGCATTGTTCTGGGTGGCAGCCTGCAGCTGCGACTGGAGGTTGCGGGAGTCTGCATTACAGTTTATGAGTTCCTCACGAGTGCTGCCGTAAGTGGTCTGGAGCTCGTCATATTTCCCTTGGAGCTCAGCATACTTTTTGTTTGACACGCAACTTGTGGAAACAAGTCCGAATGCCGCAATGCTGATGAATAATGTCTTGAATTTCATAATCTTTAATTTTGGTTTTATAATTAAAACAATTGTGTGGCGTATTGAGTTCCCCGTCAGTGGAGCCGGAGCAT
>JAIDJJ010000312.1 GCA_029052265.1 Muribaculaceae bacterium | reverse complement strand
GGAAATCATTGAAAAAGTTAAGTAATTATGATACAGACCGAATCACGTCTTACAGTAGCAGACAACAGCGGTGCTAAGGAAGCACTCTGTATCCATGTGCTCGGCGGCACAGGCCGTCGCTATGCTTCGGTAGGCGACATCATCGTCGTGACCGTAAAGAGCACAATTCCCTCTTCTGATGTGAAGAAAGGAACCGTATCGAAGGCTGTGGTTGTCCGCACAAAGAAGGAGATCCGTCGTCCTGACGGCAGCTATATCCGCTTTGACGACAACGCCTGTGTATTGCTTAACAATGCCGGTGAGATCCGCGGCACCCGTATCTTCGGTCCTGTGGCACGTGAGCTCCGCGCAACCAACATGAAGATTGTGTCGCTCGCACCCGAGGTACTTTAATGTCAAAAAACAAAAACGAAAAGTAGCAATGGCAAAATTCCATATAAAGAAGGGCGACACAGTCTATGTCAATGCCGGCGACGACAAAGGCAAGACAGGACGCGTGCTCGAAGTGCAGGTGAAAAAGCACCGCGCGCTCGTGGAGGGCATCAACATTGTTTCCAAGAGCATGAAGCCCAATGCGAAATATCCTCAAGGAGGAATAGTGAAAATTGAGGCTCCGGTCCACATTTCAAATCTGAATGTGGTGGATCCCAAGACCGGCAAGCCCACCCGTGTGGGTCGCAAACTCAACGAGGCCGGCAAACTGGTACGTTATTCTAAGAAATCAGGAGAGGAGATTAAGTAATGAGCGCGACTACACTGAGTAAAGATTATAAGGAAAGAATAGTCCCCGAACTTCAGAAGGAGTTCAACTATTCGAGTGTGATGCAGGTGCCCCGTCTTGAGAAGATCGTCATCAACCAGGGACTCGGTGCCGCAACCCAGGACAAGAAACTCATCGAGACAGCTATCAACGAGCTTACAGCCATCACAGGTCAGAAAGCCGTTCCGACTCTGTCAAGAAAAGACATCTCAAACTTCAAGCTCCGTAAGAAAATGCCTATCGGCGCGATGGTGACCTTGAGAAGAGAGAAGATGTATGAGTTTCTTGAGAGACTCGTAAGAGTGGCGTTGCCCCGTATACGCGACTTCAAGGGTATCAACTCCAAGCTTGACGGCCGCGGCAACTACACTCTCGGTATCACCGAACAGATTATCTTCCCGGAGATCAACATAGACAATGTTCCGAAGCTTCAGGGTATGAACATCACATTTGTGACTTCAGCACCCACAGATGAGGAAGGTTTCGCCCTCCTCAAGAAATTCGGACTTCCCTTCAAACACGAAAAATAATAGCTATGGCAAAAGAATCAATGAAAGCCCGCGAGGTAAAGCGCCAGAAGCTGGTTGAGAAATATGCCGAGAAGAAAGCTGCCCTGAAGAAGGCGGCGCTTGCAGATGCCGATGGCAATATCGACTATGAGGCGCTGACAAAACTCCAGAAGCTCCCCAAGAA
>JAIDJJ010000311.1 GCA_029052265.1 Muribaculaceae bacterium | reverse complement strand
ATCTGAGATTTCCAATTTTAGCAAACGCGGTTTTGAGTAATTGCATAACCGCCGATATTGGAGGGGAAATCCCTACCTTGGAATAGGACCTTCCGCCCATTCTTATGATGGCTGCAATGTCAGGCGGGCGAATCCCGCCGATCTGAAGGGATATCTTGAACGATTTTCTTTATAAAATTGTGGGAAACAAAATTTTTACTGCGAAGAGAGGCTCTGTGCGGAAGAATTACAAGAGGAGATGATTCTTACAAGGATGAGGATGTCTCAGGGTCTTTCGTTATTCGAATTTGAAAAACGTTTTGGTCTGAAGTATAAGAACCGGCTTTTAAGAAACGCATACAAATATATAAGCGATGATATTTTAATTATAGATGATGAACACTTGAGATTATCAGACTCTGGCATTATGATAGCAGATGAGGTAATACTTGGGCTTTCAATGTAAATTTGCTATACAATTGTTTGAATTTGATGGATGATTTGAAATAAATTTGAAAAAATAGACATAAATTAGGGTAAAGTGTTGCGAAATGTCAAAAAAAATGGTAATTTTGCAACTAAATTAATTAAATTGTATAGATGCTTTGAGTCTGTACAATAAAAAAATGGAAAGTATGCCTGAAAATAAAAGGATCTTTTTTACGAAGATGCATGGCGCGGGAAATGATTATGTATACATTGACGCGCTTGGCACACCGACCTCTCTAAACATAGGGGAAGTTAGTCTGCCGGATTTGGCAAAAAAAATAAGCGACAGACATTTCGGCGTTGGCGGTGACGGGCTGATAGTAATAATGCCCTCCTCCAACGCCGATTTTCGTATGCGGATGTTTAATGCAGACGGGTCAGAGGCTGGCATGTGTGGCAACGCTTCAAGGTGCGTTGGAAAGTATCTATATGACAAGGGTTTTACCAATAATTCCCGGATTTTTCTTGAGACAGGGAGTGGCGTAAAGATACTTGATCTGGAATTGGCGGACAATAAGACCAAAGGGGTTACTGTCGATATGGGGATCCCCTGTCTTGAAAGAGGAGAGATTCCGGCGGCAGGAGATAAAGGCAGCTTTATGATTGACCAAGAAGTGGAAGCCGGTGGAATGGTGTTTCAGGTGACCGGTGTGGGTATGGGAAATCCGCATGGGGTCATATTTGTGGATGAGATCACAGACAATCACATTTTCCATTATGGAAAGATTCTTGAGACAGCACCCGTCTGGCCTGAAAAAGCGAATATCGAATTTGTGAAGGTCGTGGATAAATGCCATATTGATATGAGGGTGTGGGAAAGGGGGACTGGAGAAACTCTCGCATGTGGCACCGGTGCATGTGCTTCGGTTGTTGCCGCAAATATTAAAGGGTTGACCGGAGAAGATGTTGAGGTCAGCCTTCCGGGCGGACACCTTAAGATAGTAATAGATAAAACCACCGGACATGTATTTATGCATGGACCTGCAGAATTTGTGGCAGAAGGAATTTATGACTATTGCCCGCAGGTTGTATCCTGACTATCGCCGGGATATCTTTGATACAATAAATAAAAAACTATTATAGTATGATACAGGTAAATGACAGGTTTCGCCAATTGCCGGAGTCCTATCTTTTCTCGGAAGTGGCGCGTCGGGTAGCTGCATATAAAAAAAACAATGCCGGAGTTGAAATAATCCGGATGGATATAGGAGACGTAACGCAACCATTGTTTGATAGTGTCGTAGAGGCGATGCATGCAGCAGTTGATGATCTTGCATGTCCGGCTTCCTTCCATGGTTATGGTCCGGAACAGGGATACTCATTTCTGCGTGATGCAATTTCCAGGCATGACTATCATGACAGGGGTCTGGGAATAGATCCCGCCGATATATTTGTGAGTGACGGCGCTAAAAGTGATCTTGGGAATTTGGGCGACATCTATTCCCGCGACTGCAAGGTGGCTGTAATGAATCCGTCATATCCTGTCTATGTTGATGACAGTGTTATTGACGGGCGTGCCGGAGAGATTGTTGATGGCATATGGAATGGTCTTGTATATCTTGATTGTGATCCGGACAATAATTTCATGCCCTCTCTTCCTAAGGAAAAAGTGGATGTCATCTTTCTTTGTTTTCCAAATAATCCTACCGGAGAAGCCATTACCCGAAATGAATTGGCAAAATGGGTCAGTTACGCGCAAGAAAAGGGTAGCCTTATAATATATGATTCAGCTTATGAGGCATTTGTGCGTGAGCCGGATAAAGTGAGATCCATATATGAAATAGAAGGTGCTGATGAAGTCGCTATCGAGGTCAGAAGTTTTTCCAAGACTGCGGGGTTTACAGGCATAAGATGCGGTTATACAGTTGTCCCGCGCAAGTTGAAGGGGAGATATGCTGACGGCACGGAGGTGTCGCTTAATATGTTGTGGAACCGTCGCCAATGTACAAAATTCAACGGCGCGTCTTATGTGGCACAAAGAGGAGCTGCTGCAATCTATACTCCGGAAGGATTGGCAGATGTAAGGAAAGTCACAGATTATTATATTGGCAATGCAGCGATAATAAAGGATGCTTTTTCCAGGATAGGATTCAATGCATACGGAGGTGACAATTCTCCATATGTATGGGTGTCGGCAGGTGTAGGTAAGGATTCATGGCAGATATTTGAGGCTGTGCTTCATGCATGTGGGTTTTCCACAACCCCAGGTTCCGGTTTTGGTACAAAAGGAGAAGGATATATCCGGCTCACCGGATTCAACAGTCGGGAAAATACGGAGATAGCTATGTCAAGATTGATAGATTCCGGCATTGGTCTATAGTATTCCTGACGTTGTTTGAACAGTTTATATTCCTAACAATAAATTTATTAATATTAACGGAATGTATCGATGTGTCTTGATTTGACAGGTGGTGTTTATGGGAAGATTCCTTTCAATATAAGATACTTTAATGCATCTGTGATAAAATCTTAAGGTTATGTCAGATTTAAGGTTTAAAAGCGTTGAGGAGGCTTCGTCTCGAAAGGCAGTGAAAGTGGAGCTTCCCAAGGAAAGAGTTGACAAATATTATGCTGAAAAGGTATTCAACAGACAAAAAATGTTTGAATATCTGCCTCGCACAACATATGAGGCTCTTGTAAAGGCAATAGACAATAAAAAGCCTTTGAGCAGGGAAGTGGCAGACAGTGTTGCGGACGGCATGAAACGATGGGCAGTGGAACAAGGAGCACGGCATTATACACATTGGTTTCAGCCTATGACCGGAGGAACTGCAGAGAAACATGACGCGTTTATAGAACATGACGGCAAAGGAGGAGTGATAGAGACGTTCTCAGGAAAATTACTTGTGCAGCAGGAACCGGATGCTTCAAGCTTTCCAAACGGTGGTATCCGTAACACTTTTGAGGCGCGAGGCTATTCTGCCTGGGATATATCTTCTCCTGCGTTTATTGTAGGCAATACATTGTGTATCCCCACGATATTTATTTCGTACACGGGAGAGTCTCTTGATTACAAAACGCCACTTTTGCGTGCGTTGAATGCCGTAGACAAGTCTGCCACGCGTGTGGCACAATTTTTTGATCCTTCCGTAAGGCATGTGGAATGCTATCTCGGTTGGGAGCAGGAATATTTTCTTGTGGATGAGGCACTGTATGCAGCCCGCCCTGACCTTGTGCTTACAGGAAGAACTCTGATGGGTCATGAAAGTGCAAAGAATCAACAGTTGGAAGACCATTATTTCGGAGCAATACCGAGTAGGGTAGAGGCGTTTATGCTTGACCTTGAGATAGAATGCCACCGGCTCGGCATTCCTGCCAAGACGCGCCATAATGAAGTCGCTCCGAATCAGTTTGAGCTTGCTCCTGTCTTCGAGGAGGCAAATCTCGCCAACGACCATAATTTGCTGCTTATGTCAGTCATGAATGAAGTGGCACGCCGTCATAATTTCCGGGTCCTTCTTCATGAAAAACCTTTCGCAGGAATAAACGGTAGCGGCAAGCATAACAACTGGAGTCTGGGCACAGATACAGGGAAGCAATTGTTCTCTCCCGGCAAGACACCGGAAGATAACCTTGAGTTTATAGTTTTTGTGAGCAATGTTATGGCGGCGGTTCATAAGGATAATGCATTGTTGAAGGCATCGATCATGACCGCTACAAATGCTCACCGTCTTGGCGCGAACGAGGCTCCTCCGGCGATAATCTCGATGTTTCTTGGCAGTCAGTTGAATCAGATTCTTGACAGTATAGAGAAAAATGAAACAGATTCGATTATTCTTGGCGGTAAGGAAGGCATGCGGCTTGATGTCAGCCAGATTCCGGATCTGCTGATTGACAATACCGACAGAAACCGTACAAGTCCGTTTGCCTTTACCGGTAACCGTTTCGAATATCGCGCGGTAGGATCGTCAGCCAATTGCGCTTCAGCGCTGATCGCACTTAATGCAGCTGTGGCGGTAGAACTTAGTGAGTTTGCAGACCGGGTTGAGAAGAGGCTTGAGAATGGAGAAAATCTTGAAAGGGTTCTGTTTGATGAGGCGCGCGCCAATATTATCAAGTCGCGTGCCATACAGTTCGATGGCAATGGGTATAGCGATGAATGGAAAAAAGAGGCTGCCCGCAGAGGTCTTGACACAGAATCATCTGCACCATTGATGTTTGATAAATATCTTTCTCCGTCGAGCGTGGAAATGTTTAAGAAATCCGGAATTTTCACAGAAAAAGAGCTTGAAGCCCGTAATGAGGTGAAATGGGATATGTATTCCAAGAAACTTCAGATTGAGTCAAGAGTTCTCGGAGATCTTGCGATCAACCATATAATACCAGCGGCGGTCACATATCAGCGTCTGCTTCTTGATAATGTATACAAGATCAAGCAACTATTTGATGATGGTACTGCCCGCAAGATCGGAGGACAGGATCTTGTGTCGATAGAAAATATCGCATACCATATGAGCGAGATCAAAGCGCTTGTCGAAAGGATGATTTCGGCACGTCATGTTGCAAACAGAATGCAGTCAGAACGGGAGAAAGCAATCTCATATCATGATTGTGTCGCTCCGCTACTTGAGGAGATACGTACGCATATTGATGCTCTTGAGCTGATGGTAGACAATGAGATATGGCCATTGCCTAAATATCGTGAATTATTGTTTATACGCTAAGTAAGACAATAATAAATGAATGACGAGGCAATCTGCCAAGTCATTCATCAGTTGTCAAGGAAACCCTTAAATTCATATTTCGTCATGCTAAAGGCAACTGTTCCGGCTTTCAAGTGGGGATAGTTGCCTTTTTTACAGGAGATATATTAAGAAATGTTAAATATTAATTTTTTTTTTGGGGGGTATTGTTGTAAATGAAAAATAATTTGTAATTTTGCAATGAGTTTTTCATGGTATTAGATTTTAAGGTTAACAGAAGATTGGTTGTCGGGATGACAATCAATTTTTTTAGCCCTATATTTTTCAGCACGTCTCCAGAATAGACCGTTCAAATGAGAATAGACCATTCCGAAGATTGCGGAACTGATTCCGTGAAATGCCCATACCAAAAGAATATCGGAATGCTTACTGTGTTGATCCAAATATCAGACTTTGCATTCAGATTTGAAATATTTGAATGTCGGACCAAGAAGGCATGTCGATAGGAGTGTCTTATATCCCTTTCGGTCTGTTGTGACAGCCTGTCAACTAATAGGTCTTCTTATCCGGGTGCAGAATATTGACACTGAACTCTGATATAAATTTTGTCTGGATAGTTATCATAGATTTTGCTTCTGCCAATCTTCATGTTAACTAAATATAAAATAATACCGGAAAACCTCTGCAAGAGTTAAATCTATGTTAAAGGATAAAATTATTT
>JAIDJJ010000310.1 GCA_029052265.1 Muribaculaceae bacterium | reverse complement strand
ACTTAAAAACAATCTCAATAAAATTTTAAGGAGAGAACTCTTATGTCTCTACTTTTTTGCTTTTTTTGCAGTAGTCTTTGCGGCAGCTTTGGTTGAGGATTTAGCTGAAGACTTTCGGGCGGCTGTCGCATTCTGGCTCTCCATCAGTTTTTTTGCTTCCTCGAATGTGAGTGAAGACGCGTCAGTTGTCTTGGGGATACGGTAGTTGACAGCCTTTCGTGCTCCTTCGGGTTTATAGGCGAGATAAGCGCCGTATCTTCCGTTAAGCACCTCAAGACCGGGCATTTCGCTGAACGACTTTATAAGACGGTTCGCTTCCTCCTCGCGTTTGGCTTTTATAAGATTTTCCGCTTCTTCGATAGTGATGCCTTGAGGAGACAGGTCCTTGGGTATCGACACGAACATGCTTCCGTGCTTTATATAAGGACCGAACTTTCCGATCGCGGCAACAATCGGTTTGTCTTCAAATTCCCCGACGGTACGAGGGAGTTCAAATAGTTTTAACGCCTCATCGAGGGTGATTGATGTCACGCTTTGGTCACCCCGCAGGCTCGCGAAGAGCGGCTTTTCTTCATCGGCGGCATCCCCGATCTGCACTACAGGACCGAATCGTCCTATCTTTACATACACAGGTTTCCCATTTTCAGGATGGTTGCCGAGTAGACGTTCTCCTACTTTTCTTTCCATTCTCAAAGAATTTATTTCCTCAATGTTAGGATGGAAATTGCCATAGAAATCAGAAATCTCGTTCTGCCATCCGAGTTTGCCTTCAGCAATATCATCGAATTTTTCTTCAACTCTTGCAGTGAAGTTATAGTCAAGGATATCAGGGAAATATTCTGTCAGAAATTTATTGACAATCATGCCTACATCGGTAGGGACGAGCTTCCCTTTTTCGCTTCCTGTATTTTCGGAAAGAATATCCTCGGAAATCACACCATTTTTTAATGATAGTATCGAGTAATCTCTTTTGACCCCCTCTTTTTCTCCACGTTTCACATAATCGCGAGCCTGGATAGTGGATATGGTCGGGGCATAAGTGGAAGGTCTGCCAATGCCAAGATCTTCCATTTTCTTCACTAATGATGCTTCTGAATACCTTGCCGGAGCTTGGGAGAACCTTTGGGTGGCAGTGATCTCTTCAGCTTCAAGAGCATCCCCGGTATTTATCGGGGGAAGTTCCACAAACTCACGGTCGCGTGCATTTTCAGTTTTCCATACTTTCAGGAATCCTTCAAATGTCACCACTTCACCTTCAGCCTTGAACGTGTCGGAAGATCCGGTCACCGTTATTTCCACATTTGTCTTTTCTATTTCTGCGTCAGCCATCTGGGAGGATACGGCACGTTTCCAGATCAGTTCATAAAGCCGTTTCTCCTGAGGACTGCCTTCGATTGAGCGGCTGGATATATATGTTGGGCGTATTGCCTCATGCGCTTCCTGCGCTCCTTTAGAATTGGTGTGATAGCGGCGTATCTTCAGGAATTTCTCTCCAAGGGAAGATTTGATCTCTTCCGATATGTCGCGCAGTGCCATGTCAGACAGATTTGTGGAATCTGTACGCATGTATGTTATCTTTCCGTCTTCATAGAGTTTTTGGGCGATCATCATTGTCTGGTTGACAGAAAATCCGAGTTTCCGTGAAGCATCCTGTTGCAGCGTAGAGGTGGTATATGGAGGGAACGGTGACCTTTTGGTGGGTTTTACCGTCACGTCAGACACTCTGAAACTTGCGTTTTTACAGATCTCAAGGAATGACCGGGATTCTTCCGAATTGGGAAGCCTTCTTGACAATTCAGCTTTAAAGCTTTGTGAATGCGAAGGTAGAGAGAAAATTCCGGTCAGTCTGAAGAACGGTTCAGGACAAAACTCCGCAATCTCGTTCTCTCTCTCACAGATCAGGCGAACTGCCACACTCTGTACACGCCCTGCCGAAAGGGAAGGCTTTATTTTCTTCCACAACACAGGGCTCAGTTCAAACCCGACGATGCGGTCGAGCACCCTTCTTGCCTGTTGGGCGTTGACCCTGTCGATATCGATTGTCCGAGGATGTTCGATGGCATCGAGAATTGCAGGCTTTGTGATTTCATGAAATACAATCCTTTTTGTAGTGGATGGATCAAGATCAAGAACTTCCGCGAGATGCCAGGCAATTGCCTCCCCCTCGCGGTCTTCATCGGAAGCAAGCCAGACGGTGTCTGCCTCTTTGGCAGCTTTCTTAAGCTTTTTAACCAACTCCTTTTTGTCATCAGGGATTTCGTATATGGGCTTGAAGTCGTCGTCCACGTCAATGCTGAATCCATGTTTCTGAAGATCGCGTATATGACCGTAGCTCGACAGTACTGAAAAGTCTTTGCCGAGGAATTTTTCTATGGTTTTTGCCTTTGCAGGCGATTCGACTATTACCAGATTTTTCATCTTGATGCGATTTTTAGCACCCGTGCTTGGCAAGCATGGGAGGTGTCGCATTTGGACACCGGTTGATACTTGGGCGCAAAATTAACACTTTTTTCATTAAACACATAATTAAGGAGAGAAGTTTTCCCTTTTTCAAGGGTTGTATGAGCAAATGCGAGTGTCAACAGGAAAAGTCACCGGTGTCTGAACAAAATGTAAAGCATGTTAAGCGTTGGTTAAAGGTGTCGGTTGGATACGAACAGCAAGGTCTCTTGTATTGTTGAAAAGGAAAACCCGAAATCCGACAGTCAAGGAAAGAGACTGATGTATATAATCCCGGATAGGACCATAAGAACACAAATTATTAATTAAATTAAAAAACACAAAACAGAAATAATGGAACCAATAATCAATCAGCAATTGCCTGAATTTAAAGTTCAGGCATATCATGACGGCAAATTCGTCACCGTTACAAATAAAGACGTTGAAAGAAAATGGGCAATCTTCTTTTTCTATCCTGCAGACTTCACATTTGTCTGCCCGACAGAACTTGAGGATCTCGCTTCAAAATACGATCAGTTCAAGCAGATGGGCGTCGAGGTTTATTCCGTGAGCACCGACAGCCATTTTGTGCACAAGGCATGGCATGACACATCTGACCGTATAAAGAAGATCACTTATCCCATGCTTGCAGATCCAACCGGGCTTCTTGCGAGGGCTTTCGGCGTGATGATAGAGGAAGACGGCATGGCATATCGAGGCACATTTGTGGTCAATCCTGAAGGAAAGATCAAGATTGCTGAAATCCAGGACAATAACATTGGTCGTAACGCAGACGAGCTTCTCCGCAAGGTTGAGGCTGCACAGTTTGTCGCATCTCATCCCGGTGATGTTTGCCCCGCAAAATGGAAACAGGGAGCGGAGACACTCAAACCGAGTATCGACCTTGTCGGTAAACTTTGACATTGATGTGGATATTGCATAGCAATATTTGCAGAATATGACTTAGCCATAGAAGGCCAAGAGATTAAAAGATTAGTGTTGTGATACCTTTTAATTTCTTGACCTTCTTTATATTATAAATTGAGATTATTATGCTTGACAAAGATATACTTGCGCAGGTGAGCCAGGTGTTTGCCTCGTTGAAGACGGAAATCCGTTTTGAAGCCGCCGGGGATCCGGAAGATCCAAAGACAAAAGAGATGCTCGGATTTATAACGGAAGTGGCATCATGCTCTCCGAAAATCGAAGTGGGGATGACAGAAGTTAAAGGAGTTGCCCCGAGGTTTTCGATTTATCGTGGAGGAGAGCCTACAGGAATTGTATTCCGCTGTATCCCCGGAGGACATGAATTTACTTCACTGCTTCTTGCCGTGCTCAATAGCGACGGACAGGGTAAAAATCTTCCGGATGAAGCTACTGCAAGAAGAATCAGCGGATTGAAAGGGAAGATACAGCTCAGTGTTTTCGTCTCGCTTGAATGCACCAATTGTCCTGATGTGGTTCAGGCATGTGATGTGATGGCTCTATATAAGCCTGATCTTGAAGTCGAGATCGTTGACGGAGCCATGAACTCCGCCGAGGCGGAGGCATTGCATGTACAGGCGGTGCCTACGGTGTTTGCAAACGGGTCTCTCATTCATGTGGGGAGAGGGTCTCTTGGAGAACTGCTTTCTCTGCTTGAAGAGAAATTCGGAAGTGAACCGGTTAAAGGAGATGCAACAGAAATAAAAGCCGACCTGATAATCATAGGCGGGGGTCCGGCGGGAGCTTCGGCAGCCATTTACAGTGCCCGCAAAGGTCTTGATGTGGCTATAGTGGCGGGTACTATCGGAGGTCAGGTGAGAGAAACCACAGGTATAGAGAATCTTATTTCAGCTCCTGTCACCACAGGTATGAATCTTGCCGGAGATCTTAGGAAGTATCTTGATGACAATAAGGTAAAGATATATGACCAGCGTACTGTAGAGGAAGTGGATTTTTCCAAAGACGAAAAGATAGTGAAAGTCAAGGGAGGTGAGGTTTTTAAAGCGTCCCAGATAATTGTGGCTACAGGCGCCGGCTGGCGCAAGCTAAATGTTCCTGGAGAGTCGGATTACATAGGCAGGGGAGTGGCGTTCTGCGCCCACTGTGACGGACCGTTCTATGCCGGTAAGGATGTTGCTGTGGTCGGAGGTGGAAATTCCGGCATCGAGGCAGCCATTGATCTTGCGGGAATTTGCCGTAAGGTTACTGTCTTTGAATTTCTGGATACTCTGAAGGCAGACACAGTGCTTATTGAAAAAGCAAAGAGCCTTCCGAATATTGAGATTCATACATCCATGGCTGTGGAAGCTGTCGAAGGTAACGGTTCGAAAGTGACAGGACTTCTGGTAAAGGATAGGAAAACAGAAGAATCGAAAGTCTATCCTATAGATGGAGTGTTTGTCCAGATAGGTCTTCTTCCCAACAGCGGAATTTTTGCCGGACAGGTTGCTGTCACGCCGCGAGGAGAGATTGAGGTGGATGACTGTTGCCGTACCAAAACCTCCGGAGTGTACGCTGCCGGAGATGTGACCACCGTTCCCTACAAGCAGATCGTCATAGCGATAGGGGAAGGTGCGAAAGCCGCACTTTCCGCGTTTAACGACCGTATACGTCATTGACGGGTCATGGTATGGCGGTAAGGTAAAACCACACTCTCATTTCGGAATACGGGATTGAGGATTCTCACAGAGGGAATCCTCATTTATTTATTAATGTTATTGATCTACTGATGTATGGGAGTTCGTGGTTTGCTGAAATCCCAGATTGTTCGTTTGCGTAGGTGTTTCTTGTATGCACTTGACATGAAATACATTCTTTAGGTCCATCATTCTGCTGTAGGGATGTGTGTCAGGTGGATGTCGGCAGTGGAATGTTACGGTCGGTTATACCGTATCTTTGACGGGGATTTTGCATCCATTTTTGGGGGCAGACGGATTTTGAAAAGACGTATTTTTTTTATAATTTTGTAACAGAATAGGTCTTATATAAAACCTGTTAATTAGCTGTTAGAAATTTCAAACGTATAATCGCAAAGTACAAGGATGGGATTTTCTGATTTTAAAGAGGGTCCCGTTGAACTGCCCGGATGAATAAAAATTAGGGAAGGGTGTTGTTGGTCAGGTGGTTATACGCTTGTTTGGGAGTGGAAACACGTTTAAATAATATCCTCATTTTTAATGGCAACATAATAATTTGGAACGCAAATAAAAGATTTATATAGAATATGGCAGAAGAGACAGAACTGCAGGAAGCCGGTAGAAAAGATTATGTGGCTGATAATATCCAGGTCCTGGAAGGGCTTGAGGCGGTGCGTAAACGCCCGGCAATGTATATCGGCGACATCTCCGGAAGAGGATTGCATCATCTTGTGTATGAGGTTGTAGATAACTCGATAGACGAGGCACTCGCCGGGTTTGCCAATCAGATAGAGGTGACTATTCTTGAAGATAATTCCATAAAGGTTGTCGATAATGGACGCGGCATCCCTGTAGATATGCATGAAAAGATGCATAAGCCTGCTCTTGAGGTTGTCCTCACGGTCTTGCATGCCGGAGGTAAATTCGATAAGGGTTCTTATAAAGTGTCAGGAGGTCTGCATGGTGTCGGAGTCAGCTGTGTCAATGCGCTCAGTGACTATCTCCGTGCCGAGATTCATCGCAACGGCAAAATTCATATGCAGGAATATGCGTTTGGTAAGCCGACGTGCGATCTTAAGGTGATAGGGGAGACAGATCATACAGGCACAACAATTATTTTCCATCCTGATGCGTCGATTTTCACCGAGACAGTCTACGACTATGAGACATTGGCAAACCGCTTGCGTGATCTTGCGTATCTGAATGCCGGAATCACTCTGACACTCTCGGATATGCGCGAGATAGATGAGCAAGGAAATTGCAGGAAAGATATTTTCCATAGCGATGAGGGTCTTAAGCAGTTTGTAAAATACCTTGATCAGGGGAAGGAGCCGCTGATTGATGATATCATTCACCTCAACACCATGAAAAATGGTGTTCCTGTGGAGGTGGCGATGACTTACAACACATCGTTCAGTGAGAATATCTTTTCTTATGTAAATAATATCAATACGATAGAGGGTGGCACACATCTTACCGGATTCCGTCGCGGATTGACCACCACTCTTAAGAAATATGCAGATGACAATCATCTTCTCGATAAACTGAAGATTGAGTTGTCGAAAGAAGACTTCAGGGATGGTCTCACAGCTGTCGTTTCAGTGAAAGTGGAGGAGCCACAGTTTGAAGGACAGACCAAGACAAAACTTGGCAACAATGAGGTTGCCGGAGTTGTGCAGACCGCTGTCAGCGAAGCCCTGCGTTATTATCTTGAAGAGCATCCGAAGCAGGCGCGAGCCATAGTCGACAAGGTAATGCTTGCCGCTCAGGCTCGTCATGCCGCCTATAGTGCCCGCATGAAAGTGCAGCGTAAGTCTCCCCTTTCCGGAGGTGGACTTCCGGGCAAACTTGCTGATTGCAAAAGTCGTGACGCCGTGGAATGTGAATTGTTTCTTGTCGAGGGTGACTCGGCAGGCGGTTCTGCAAAACAGGGTCGTAATCCCAATTATCAGGCGATTCTGCCTTTGAGGGGTAAGATCCTTAATGTGGAGAAGGCTCTTGATCATAAGGTGTTTGAGAGTGAAGAAATTGTAAATATGTTCAAGGCGCTTGGAGTGACAATCGGAACTGAAGAAGATTCCAAGGAGCCCAATATGACAAAGCTTCGCTATCATAAGATCATTATCATGACAGATGCCGATGTCGACGGTGCTCACATCGCAACTCTTCTTATGACATTCTTCTACCGCAAGATACGCCCCATAATCGAGAACGGTTATCTATATATCGCTACCCCGCCGCTTTATAAATGCAGCACGAAAGGGAAGACAAAGACTCAGGAGTATGCATGGGATGAGCAGCAGGTGCAGCGGTTTATAGACACATATTGCGATGGCAACCGCGACAAGATGGTTCTCCAGCGTTACAAAGGTCTTGGTGAGATGAATCCTGAACAGCTTTGGGAAACAACGATGGATCCTGAAAACCGTATGCTCAAACAAGTGAATCTTATCAATGCTGCAGAAGCGGACAGAACATTCTCAATACTCATGGGGGAAGAAGTGGGACCGCGTCGTGAGTTTATCGAGGCGCATGCCACATATGCTAATATTGATGCCTGACCACGTAAAGATTATACGAAACGAGCTCTAAATAAAAAAGGAAACAGTTCAATGCAACTGTTTCCTTTTTTAGCTTCTACCAGAAAACGTTGAAGAACGCGCTTTCTGAGAGAGACCCGATGAAAAGTAAATTTATTTTTTATTGGCTATTTTTATAGATCTTCGGGAAAAATCGAATATCGTGGAAGGGTCAACTGCAGTCCCTCTGTATCTTATCTCGAAATGCAGATGCGGTCCGGTAGAATTGCCGGTATTCCCTCCGAGTCCTAATGGGGTTCCTGCATCAATCCTGTCCCCCGTAGAAAGTATGGCACATTGTAAATGTGCATAACGGGTTTCCATGCCATTGTTGTGCAGTGCCACCACATAATGACCATATCCTCCCGGATCATAACCTACACGCGCCACCACTCCGGGAAGTGCCGCCCTTACAGTGTCTCCTATATTTAGCGCAAGATCGATCCCCTTGTGCATTCTTTTAAACGAAGACCGGTAACCGAATGTCGATGTGATTTTCCCCCATACCGGTCTGTAAAAGTCATCAGGGTTATATTCAGGCAGCACTATATTGTCTGTGATATATGAGAAATCTTCTGCATCGTCCCAGTTTCCCGTCTGATAAAAATCGTGCTGAATGTAGGCGTTGGTCATGAAATCAAGAACCGTTACTGACGATGTCCCGGTGTCATGGCGTGATATGTCAGTTATAATTTTGTCAAGGATACTGCTTGTCTCTGACTCTATGGATTGGATAGAATCATTGTTGTCCTCACTGATCAGCGACAGAATATCCGCAATTCCGTCATTGTCTAAGGAATGTGTTACCGAATCTGCATATGCGGCTTTCTTATCCTTGATATGTTTTATAAGACCGGATAGCTCGTCGGATTTTGCAGACTGAGCAGAAGCCCCGGAAAAATCCGGGGCTTCTGTTAAAAAGATAAAAAGTAAAATAAGTATCCTCCTGATCCCAGTTCTCATTGTTTAAGAATCTTTGCCGGTATTATCAGGGAGTGTGTCCCCTTTTTTCAATTTCTGCTCCTGAATCATAGGAGAGATGAATAAAATCCATGCGGCACATGCTACAAACGCAAGGAAAGTAAATCCTACCAGAATCATGGCTTTCTTAGGACTTGCAGCCTTTACCGGCACAGTGGCTGGAGTTATGATGGCATATACCGGAGTGTTCTCCTGCACTTTAGCCTTAGCTTTCTGTACCTGCTGGGCAGTCTGATTATAAAGATTAAACGCGAGAGAAGCCTCATTCGCAAGCCGGTCGCGGGTGATCTGCGCGCTCTGGAATGCAAGACCCTGGTTGCGGTCAAGATATTCGGCATAACGTTGCTGTGCCTTATAATAATCGGATTTAGCTTCTTCATTCAGCGTCTCGGCATACTCAAGATCCTTACGAGCCTTATTTGTACGGTATTGAGTCACATATTCTTGCAGGCGAGATACGACTGTGTCTGCAAGAACTGCAGATACCAAGGGATCCTGCATGTCAACACTGATCGTGACCACATTAGTCTTTTGGTCAACGCTTGCCGACACCCGGTTGTTGATAGCTTCAACCAATAGGCTTTCGTCTTTTGTAAGGCAAAAATTGTCGAGTTGTTTCCCTTCGCCTTCTTCTTCGTCAGACGACAGAATCATGCCGAGCAGTTTGAAAGGAGCACCAATAATCGCGCTCCACCATGGAGACCGTGTCTCTTCTTCAAGATACTGGCGCACCGTGAATTTTTCCCCATCCTCTTTAGTTTCCACCTGCACATCAAAAAGACTTGTGGCGAAAGGTACCGAGCTTACCACATCCGGATAAAGTTGGGGATATACTGCATCCACTCCGGTCGCCGCTGATCCGAGTCCCGCCATGGCGGCAAGTGAACTCAGTCCGCCGCTTGCCGCTTTCGCGTCAGTGGCTTCCGGGGCAAGTTTTACGGTTGTGTTATATTCCTTGGGAATACTGAAAGCCACAACCAGACCTATGACTGCTCCACAAATGCTCCATACAGCGAGCTTTTTACGTTGCGTCCAAAGCTTGGAGGCAAGTTCGAGAAGGTCAATCTCTTTCTCGTCGTTGGAGTCATTTATATAATTTTGTTCTTCCTGCATATATGTATAGATTAAGCTGAGAAGTCTGATTTAAAAGCGGTGATGCCGCAGTTGTTATTTTTTAAAGATATTGGTAATTGTCGCCGCCATGGTCGCCACAGAACTGAAGCTGGTTGCAAATGCGAGAATTTTTGTCCAGTCGGTGCCGGATGAAGTAGGTTTGGACGGCACAATTATCTGGCATCCCGGTTCTATCGGTGTGTTCCTTTTTGCTTTAGCCACAGATCCATTCATATATACAATGAAGGCTTTACCCTTTTTGGCTTGCTGTCCGTATCCGCCAGCCTGATCTACATAATAACTGAGCTTCTTGCCGGGGACATATACCACAGTGTTCGGGAACATTACATCGCCTGCAATTTTTACTGTGCTTTGCTGCTCAGGGACATAGAGGACGTCTCCCGGTTTGACAACCACGTCATATGTGCTTCCCGGGTAAGCCAGGGCTTTTTCCAGGTCAATACCTACGTTATAGTGGTCTGCCACTTCTATTTTGCTGAGGGCTATAGAGTCGCCCTGTCCCGCCTGGCTGTTTGACATTGCCATGCGGAGAGTCTCCTGACGCACTTTATATTCCTCTTCAGATAGTTTGCGTGTAAGTTGTGCGCCTTTGATATAGGCTCCTTCGATAAGCCCTCCGGCACGGCTGAGTATGCTTGAGATGCGTTCATTACGTTTTTCGATCGTATAGTTGCCGGAGAAAAGGATCTCGCCTCTCAGGAGCACAGTCTCCTGCTCGGCATATCCCGGGCTTCTGCGTACAATGACCATATCGTAAGGACGGAGTTCAAAACCTTCACCTGCACCCTGGTCAAGCCCCCCTACAATTGATACCGAGAAATTCTCGGAGAGCATCTCTGTCGGGGTAGCGGAAGAGGGGTTGACGATTCTTCTGGATATGTCTACCCTTGCTGTCGATGCTCCGTCCAGAAGTCCGCCTGCCTGAAGTATCAGATCTTCCAAAGTCATGTTTTCGGCATAAGGATAAGTGCCGGGGTTGGCGATTTGACCCTGGATATGAAGAGTGCCACGGTCTTCTATGTCTGTGAGGCTGGAAATTACAAGGAGGTCATTCCTTTTGAGCTTTACATCAGGAGAAGTGCCGTTCAATATCCCTTCAAGATCTATCGACATTACCTCGAGCTGCAGTTCGGGACCTTCACGATAAAGGAGGGCTCTTTTTGTATAGGCATCCTCTGTGATACCGTCTGCTTTGGATATAAGTTGTTTGATAGTCGACAGTTCCTTGCCAATTGCAAACATTCCGGGGCGGTAGACAGCTCCTTTGAGTTCTACTCTATTGGCATATCTGTCAAGTATAGTCCCTATGGTAAGAGCGTCTCCGTCTTTCAGTCTGTAGGATGCAAATTCTTCCTGATCGATATTATAGAGCTCGTTTTCGGTGCCTGTCTGGCGTGACAGACGCACCATCCCGGAATATGCGTCACCTGTGAAACCTCCGGAATAGTCAATGAGGTTCTGGATTGTCTCACCCGGCTTGATTTCATAATACATCGGACGTTTTACGTTGCCGTCGATGTTTACGAGTTGTCCATAAGGGGGTACAATAATCACGTCTCCTTCCTGAAGTCTGATATTGCCGTCGCTTTTGCCCTCGAAAATATATTGATAGATGTCAACTCCGGCAATCTTTTTCCCGTTTCGCAGGACCTGGATGTTACGTAGAGAGCCAATGTCATTGATGCCTCCGGCACGATATAACGCGTGGAACACGGAAGAAAACGGCGACATCAGGAATGTTCCGGGGGTTGCCACTTCGCCCATAATGTCTACCTGTATTGAACGCACCTGTCCCAGCGTTACCTGAATGTCGGTCTCGGCGTCAGTCATGCCGGCATATTTTTTAGAGAAGGCGCTTTTTATGTGTTTGTTCGCATTTGCGATAGTCATGCCGTTGAGATAGACAGGACCTATCTGGGCAATCATTATGCTGCCTTCCGGGGAGATGGTCTGGCGCAGATGATCTTCCGATGTCCCCCAGATGTCGATCACGACCTCATCACCGGGTCCGAGACGATAATCCTGCGGAGTGGCGATGTTTTCGTTGGGGTTGAAGGTCAAGAACTTGGTTTTGAATACGTCATGCCCGTAGATCGATCTGCCGCCGGAAGAACCGGAGGCTCCCTCGGAGTCGCGCATCTCTACAGCCACTTCATCGATTGTGGCATTGGAGACATCGCGTGTTTCATCTGAGTGTCTGGGTTCGCGGGCTGCGCTGCCGATGAGCTTTGCATTCCCGGCTTTGGTGGCCTGTTCTTCCTGTTGGGTTTCAAATTTGGCTTTTATGCGTTTCGCCTGTTCGGGGGTCACACCTTTTGCAAGCAGCTCTTTGCCAATCTGTTGTTCGGTCTTCCCTGCTGCAGACTGCTGTTTGATATAAGCGATCACTTCATCGTCGGTCATGGCAAACGCCGACAATGTGCAAAACATTAAAAAGGAGAGTAAAATACGCCTTATTGTCATTTTAAAGAAAAAGATTGTTTGCGGTTACGATAAGAATCACGTAGTTATGTATTGCAGCCTTAGCCGGAGCCATACTCCCGGATAAAACGGACGCATGTGGTGCGGTAAGCTGAAATTTTTTGCAAAGTTAATAAAAATGAGGCTGAAAACAAAATGTATTTTAATGTAAAGCGGCAGCTGAATATTGTAATGTTAGATAAATTTTATTACTTTTGCGTAAATAAGGGATACGTGGATGGCTCATATGACGGGAGACTGCATGATGTGGAGATAAATCATGGATTTCATGCATCAATTTATTTGGATTATGAAAACTTTTTTTGTGGTAGTATCCGGAATCGCCGATATCCCGGATCCCGAACTTGGAGGAAAAACCCCCTTGATGATGGCTGACACACCTGCTCTTGACACTCTTGCCAAATGTGGCATGTGTGGAAGTGTGTTGCCGTTGCCGGAAAATGTGCCTTTGTCGCAAGAAAATTCACTTCTTTCAATATTGGGATATGATGCTTCCAAGCGTATGCCTTCTAAGGAGGAGCTTGTGAGCGCGGGTTCTTGTATCGGTAAGTGGGATGCGCCCGGATACTTTGTGCTACCGAGATTTTCGGGACACGGGGTGGTGGTGTCATATCATCCTTATGTAAGGGGGATAGGAAAGATGGCGCTTTTGCGTACTGTGGATATCACTTGTAAAAATGATGGATCAGGAATGCGCTTCCGGCAAATAAAAGATGCAGCTGTTCATGCTATGGACAGCAATGAGTTTGTGCTTGTTCATGTGGAGGCTGCCGCCTCAATGTCGAGAAAAGGTGATTATAGAGGGAAAATAGAGGCGATAGAAAGAATTGACCGCGAAATTATATCTCCGATAGCCGATTACGTATGGAATGCCAAGGAGCAAATGAACATGGTTGTGGTAAGTGATTGCATATCGTCATGGAGAATGAGGAAAAATCTCAGGGGAGATGTGCCTGCGGTAGTGTATTTTAATGACGATCTTCCTTACGATACAATTTCATTTGATGAAGAGAGTGTGAAAGAGGGTCCTCTTAACACTCCGCTTCCGGGAGATCTGATTAAAAAACTGATCTCGTTCGAGCCTGTGGAAGGTTGACATGCGTATCCGTGTCCCGGGAAATCATATGTCCGGGTCAATCATAAAGAACTGTGCCGAGGGTACGTTCCCTTTTGCGGATGGCACGGGTCAGCAGGATGTTTGCGATTGTCCAGACCACGATGTCGCCTACGAATATAAGATTAGGGTTGGTATATGGCGAGACAAGGACGTTGACACCGATGAAAGCAACCGACACTCCGAGTATTGTCAGAAGGGCACCTGCCTGATTTATGCCGAGTGCGAGCAGCTTATGGTGTATGTGGCATTTGTCGGGAAGGAACGGGTTGCGTCCCCTTTTTACCCTATGGAAATATACCCTGAACACATCGAAGCAGGGCACGATTAACGGGGAAACTGCCACTATGGCGGGATTGTAGTCGACCGTGAGGAAGTCCGGACGTGCGCACATCACTCCAATTGCACAGAATACAAGCACCATTCCGGTAGTGAGGGCTCCTGTGTCGCCCATAAATATCTTCTTTTGCTTGCTTGCGTCGCCAAACACATTGTAGTAGAAGAATGGAAACAACGTTCCGGCACATGCGATGGCGAGAAGGGAATATATAAACTCACCCCCGTTGAAGAATACAATTGAATAGAATATCAGAGCTATCGAACTTAAGCCGGACGCAAGTCCGTCTATGCCGTCAATCAGGTTGATGGCATTCACCACATATACGGCAACAAGAATGGAGAAGCCCCAGGCAAGCCACACAGGAAGTTCATGAAGCCACAACATTCCATAAAGGTCGTGTATATACATTCCTGAACAGGCGAGGAGAATGGCGCAGATTATCTGTACCACAAATTTTGCAATGTATCTCACCCCTATCAGGTCGTCTGCGATGCCGACAAGATACAACAGGATTATGGCGCATATTTCAAAGTATATCGGCACGATTGATGATGAAAGGGCATCTGTCATGAGTGTTGAACCGAACCTTAGGTTGAGTGCGACCACAAGTGACATTGAAAATAAAAAAGCCGGGAAGAAAGCTATACCTCCAAGACGTGGCACTACTCCTCGATGGATTTTTCTTTCATCGATCTCGTCAAACAGCTTACGGCGGAACGCTATGAGAATTATCTTGGGAATAAGGATTCCTGCGACAAGTAATGATATTGCGAAGCCGAGCAGATCATTTTCGAGCCAATATAACAATGTATCCTGAGCAAACATGATTTACGTTTTATTTCGCCGTAGAGTAGACGGCATATGTTAAGAATCAGACAATGAAGTTATGAAAATTTGGTATGGGAAGGTATGTCAATCCTGGAAGTCTGCGATACGTCACAGGCTGCAATCTTCCATCCTTTTGGGGTGGTCTTTATGCCGGGGAGAGGGTAGGCATTATATGCGACTACGACATAAATCATCTCAAAAATATGGCGAAATCATACAAATAGAAAAAGTTAATACAACTTATGACCATGCAGATTGCGGAATCACTCGGCAAGATTAGAGTGATGTTTTGAGAGTGATGTTACAAAATTATAAAACATTATTGATATAGTCAAGCTAAAACAGCATTTTTATTTGATTTTATTGGTGAAACTTTTTTTTCTTTATTGACTCAATGAAGTTTATGCGGAGGTGATGACGCCGTTTAACCTATTTTATGGAGGCTGAACAGTTTCGTGGAACACGTTTCTTAAATTCGCCTTGAAAATCTGTCGGAATCTTGGAAAATAAAAAAGTATAAACAATTTTAATAAAAGAAAAAGGCTGACTCACGTCAGCCAAATTTCCTTCAATTAAAACAACAATAACAACTTTTTTCAGAACGCTTATAGCAGTATATCATACGAACCTGACGGTTCTTTTTTTTCTATTTCCATCATTGAGC
>JAIDJJ010000031.1 GCA_029052265.1 Muribaculaceae bacterium | reverse complement strand
ATAAAACCCGAGACAGAGAGCGGAAACCAAAGCTAATATGACCCACATAAAATTGAGTAATTATTTAATTCTGTTACCAGTGTTCAAAATTACAAAAAAATCCGCGACTCATCCACGAGCCACGGATCTTATTTAATTAATACTATAATTGATCGATGAAAGACTGATTATTGCCTCAACAACGAAGAACCGTTGTCTCTGTTGTTCAGCCCACGGCGTGCGGTACGGAAGATTGATCCGAAATCAGCCTGATAGACGAATGAGATACAGATCATGTTGGCATTATTCTTTATGTATCTGAATCTATAGCCGGGGTTGGATGCTGAATAATCCCATGATGGATACTGAGTGCCTTTTTTACTAAACATGTAATACCAACCGATATCTAACGTCCAGTGTTTGTTGGGGGAGTATTGGAAGTCGAGTGCGTCACCGTTTTCTTCTTTGCTTACAGATGTTCCCCATAGGCTCTTGCCCGGGAATTTTCTCCAATAGCTGATTGTAAACGGACCTTTGTTCCACCATAGGTTAATAGAACCGTTTACGGAATTAAGACTGTGTTCCCAATTATTGCCTTTTGCCTTGTAGGACTCATAATATAAGTTAAGGTTCGCACCAAACATCTTTGCCAATCCGTTAAAGCCGAAACTCAGTCTGCTCATGAGGTTTTGTTGTGATTTGAAGTTTTGACTGTTGGAAAGGAATTTCCCATCTCCTTCATAGGAGACATCAGAAAATGTGGGATTGTCAATATGGTTGAGACTAAACATAGCTCCGGCAGTCCATATCCCTTTTTTGAAATTCAAAGTCAAGCCGTTGTAAAAGGCATCGCTGACTTTGAGGTCCGGATTTCCATTGCTGATCATGTAGAGGGAGGTCTGCTGAGGATAGTCGGTGAGCGATGCAAGCCCCGGGATTGACGGAGAGTAGTTAAACTGATATGTAAGAGTCCACATCTGATTGATGTTCCAGCTTGCAAGCGCTGATGAAAGATTACGTATGAAATGGCGCTTGTTGAGGTCGTTGCGCATCCAGAATAATTTTGCGCCGGTAGCAAATCTAAGATACACCGGCCCTGCCTGTTGTGTGAGCTGAAGGTATACGTAATTATTGTTTTCAGTCAATGTGGCTTTATAGTTGGTCACAAGATAACGGTTGTCGTTACCTGAAACGGTATTTTGGTATCCGGCGGATAATTCTGTCAGTTCGCTGAAAGTGTGCACGTAGCTGATTTCCGAAATGAGAGAACGTCTGCGGTTGTCCGTGTCTGTTATGTAGGATTCCATTTCTCCGTCCTCGAAATTTTCAGTTAAGTTTCTGCGGTAGTCGGTATTTGATATTGTCCCTACCACCTCGAGTTCGAGTGAATTTTTGCTGTTGAAGTCTTTGCGTAGATATAGGTCAAGAGATGGTGTAAAGCTTTTGCTGCTTGATTTGGATTCATTGTGATAGTCTCCATTCAGAGAATCGTGGGTGTCTCCTTTAGAACTTCTGCCATCATTGAAAATCGCGGCATTGAATGTTGCAGAAAATACCAGCGATTCGTCAGGACGGAACACATATTTAAGATTTAGAGGATTGTTGAGATAATGGAAAGGGGATTTTGAATTGGAAGTGAGATCCACTCTGAAATTATCTCCTATCAACGAAGACTCGGAATAATCGTACACATTGTTGTAACTACGCCAGGAAGGATTGTAGGAAAGTGTGAACTGGGAAGGTCCCTGGTGGTATGAGCCTCGGATATTTCCGTCTACGAACCCCGTTGTAGGGCAACCACGCCCCCAGATGTAGATGGATCCACCGTCGTCACGTTTTTTCAAAGATATATTGATGAAACCTCCGGCACCTTTATCGGCATATCGAGCCGGAACGAATCTTGAATATTCCACCTTTGAGATATCTTTTGGATTGAGGGCGTTGACATCATCCTGTGTTGAAGGGACACCATTGATAAGTATGACCACACTTGATCCCATTACGCTCATCGAGCGGTTTACAGGATTGACTTCGAGACCGTCGAGCTGGAGTTTTCTTAGAAGAGACAGTGCGTCGGATGATGCCTTTACATCCATAGATGATGGAATGACAATAGTTTTCCCTCTTGATTCTCTGCGTGATTCGGCAGTAACCACCAATTCCTGTAGTCTGCCTGCCGGGGAAAGATATATATATCCTAAATCCATATTCTTTTTTACACCCTCAAGAGTGATTTCATAGTCGGCAAACTCCGGAGATTCAATGTTGAGCCGTAATGTTTCAGTCTCTTTGCTTTCTATAGAAAATACACCTGTTTCATTTGTTTGAGTTGCCATGATCTGTTTCCCGTCGGCAAATAATTTGCATGAGGCACCGATTACAGGAGTGGAATCGTTTTCCGACAACACTTTGCCAAAAATTTTGACATCTGCAGAGATTGACTGGCATGTAAATAGAAACAATGCAATCAATAGCCCCAGGCGAAATATGGAAAGATTAGTTAATTTGAAATGGGACTGGTTCATTTTGTTGTAAAATTATAAACAGAAAGCGATTTATTTCGTTTTCTGTTTATAAAGACGCAGAGATTGTTAAATTGTGACAAGAAAATTAAATAATTTTGAATATTCTCATTTCTCCGACAGAATTCTGCTGATTTCTTGCTTCATGATATGATGGGCTGGAGAAGCCATGTCACCGTGATTATATCCATCAAGTTTATAAATCCTGACATCGGGATGTCCGGCAAGTTTCATCATTCTCCACATATAAAGATTTTCCTCGTATCTTCCATAGAGTTCTTGTTCGGCATCTCCTGTGATTATAATATAAGACGGACAATCGTTTCTTACATGGAAGAGAGGTGCGTGATTGTCGACGTATGGGGTCAGTTCTCCGATTCCTTTGCTTTTACGGTCGGAGAAATGGGTTATAACCTGTCCGCTATATGGAATAAGGGCGGCGATTGAATCCGCGTCCACTCCATATTTATCAAGCCATTTCTTTTCAAGTC
>JAIDJJ010000309.1 GCA_029052265.1 Muribaculaceae bacterium | reverse complement strand
GTTTCTAAAAGCGTGATAGAAACTAAACGAGACTAAATAAACTCTTTTTCAGAAAAAATAAAATATTATGAACGAACAGAGATCCATCGGCATCCTTACCTCCGGAGGCGACGCCCCGGGTATGAACGCAGCTATCAGGGCGGTGACCCGCGCCGCAATTTTCGCAGGGTTCAAGGTGTTTGGTATAATGCGTGGATATAAGGGTCTTATCACTGATGAAATTGTAGAGTTTTCTACCCAGAATGTATCAAATATCATTCAGAGGGGCGGTACAATTCTTAAGACGGCACGGTGCAAGGAGTTTCAGACTCCGGAAGGGCGTCAGTGTGCCTATGACGTATTGAAGCGTCATGGAATTGATGCACTTGTCGTGATCGGCGGAGACGGTTCTCTTACCGGAGCGAGAATTTTTGCCAACGAGTTCCAGTTTCAGATTGTAGGTCTGCCTGGCACTATCGACAATGACCTTTACGGCACCGACTCCACTATCGGTTACGACACGGCTCTCAATACGATCATGGATTGTGTAGACAAAATCCGGGATACAGCAACTTCGCATGAGCGTCTGTTCTTTATAGAGGTCATGGGCAGGGACGCCGGCTTCCTTGCGCTTAACGGCGCTATCGCGTCAGGGGCGGAAGCAGCCATTATTCCGGAGGTCGCCACACAGGAGGATCAGTTGGATGAGCTTATTGCCAACGGATTCCGTAAGTCTAAAAACTCATCGATAGTGCTTGTGGCGGAATCTCCGTCTACCGGAGGAGCGATGGCTCTTGCCGATAGGGTTAAGAAAGAATATCCTGATTATGATGTGCGTGTCACCATACTCGGCCACCTTCAGCGTGGAGGTTCTCCCACAGCTTATGACCGTATCCTTGCATCGCGCATGGGGGCGGCAGCTGTAGACGCCCTTCTTGATGATCAGCGCAATGTGATGATAGGCATAAAGAACGACGAGATTGTTTATGTCCCCTTTACAAAAGCGATAAAGAACGACAAGCCCATCAACAGGGAGTTGATGTCAACCCTCCGCCGTCTCTCCATTTGATGGTTCTGTGTTGATGGTCTAAGAAACTGTTTAAAATTTATTTTGTCTTGTCATTGAGGTCTTTGTCAACATCTTTATGATATTTATTCAGTCATTATGGAACCCCATAACTCCATCATAAATATCAAAAATCTGCTCGACAAATCCTCTCAATTCCTTCGACAAATAAATTTAAACAGTTTCTAAGAAGATGATAGCCGATATTGACCGTGTGGCAGAGTGGATGAAGCCATTGTCCAGGCTCCGTATCCCGATTCTTTGGCGCCCTTTGCACGAGGCGCAGGGAAACTGGAAAGAGAACAGCGATGGCGCAGAATGGCGTAAGGCATGGTTCTGGTGGGGGATCGATGGACCTGAGGCTTGCGTGGAAATCTGGAAAGTGATGTATGACCGAATGGTGAATTATCACGGACTCACCAACCTGATATGGGTGTATAACAGCGGAGATTCGTTGTTGTGGTATCCCGGCGACAAATATGTCGATGTTGTGGGATATGATTTTTACAACTCTTCTATGGAAGATATGGAATATTGGTATTATTTCATGAAAGAGCATTTCCCCGGAAAGCTGTTGGCTATATGTGAATGCGGAAGCATTCCACTTCTTTCGGAGCAATGGGAGAAGGGTCTACATTGGAATTATTTTATGCCATGGTGGGACAATGCACGTACTGACAATGTGAATTCATCGGAGTTTGACAGCAAGGAACATCGTAACGCGGATATAGATTTTTGGAATGATGCCTGGAATTGTGACTTTATGTTAAGCCGAGACCAGATGCCGTCATTCCGCGATTGACCCAAAATCGCCGCCCCTACGGCCTCGAAATTTTAAGGAACGCGCTCTATAAAGAGTACCGGATCTATCCTCACGGATAGATCCGGTATTTAGTCGTTATGTGCAATAATTGAATTGATGTCGTAAGTGGGTGGAGATGGATTCGAACCACCGAAGGTATAAACCAGCAGATTTACAGTCTGCCCCATTTGGCCACTCTGGTATCCACCCGGGCTTGTCAGCGGAGCGGAAGCCGTTCCGCTGATTTGCGATGCAAAGTTACGAATAAATTCCCAACCGTGCAAATTTTTAATTAAATTTTGCAGATGCCCTTATGACACTGTATTAATTAATAGGATTTTGCAATGTTAAATCAGATCAACTTTGCAGATGCTTCCTTAATGCGTCGCATTGCTTCACGTATATTTTCATCAGATGTGGCATAGCTGAGTCGCATGTAGCCGGGGGCACAGAACGCTGCACCGTCGACACATGCCACATGAGCTTCCTCAAGGATATACATCACGTAATCGCCGCTGCATTTGATCTCGCGGTCGCCATATTTCTTGCCGATGAATGAAGAAACTTCCGGGAAAAGATAGAATGCGCCCTGCGGTTTGTTGATCACCCATCCGGGTATCTGACCGGCAAGCTCTACGATAAGGTCGCGACGGCGTTCGAATGCCTGACGCATTGTCTCAAGGCATTCCTGCGGACCGTTGTATGCCGCTTCGGCAGCTTTCTGGGCGATAGAGGAACAGCCGGAGGTGTATTGTCCCTGGAGTTTGGTGACAGCCTTGGCAATCGCGAGCGGTCCGGCCATATAGCCGATACGCCAGCCGGTCATGGCATACGCTTTCGACACACCGTTGATGATGACAACGCGGTCGCGCACGCATTCAAACTCGGATATGCTGTGCACTTCCCCTACGAAATTGATATGTTCATAGATTTCATCGGCGAGAATGATAATGTCAGGGTATTTTGCAAGCACTTCTGCAAGACCTTTAAGCTCATCATAGCTGTAGATGCTTCCGGTGGGGTTGGAAGGGGAGTTGAGCATTATCATACGGGTCTTGGGAGTGATAGCCTTTTCAAGTTGCTCGGGCGTGATCTTGAAATCCTGATCCACACCGGCATACACTTCTACAGTGACACCCTCAGCGAGTTTCACCATCTCGACATAGCTTACCCATGCAGGCACCGGGATTATGACCTCGTCGCCGGGATTGATACATGCGAGAAGCACATTGCAGAGTTCCTGCTTGGCGCCGTTGCCGACCACAATCTGCTCAGGTGCGAACTCGATTTTGTTTTCCCGGAGGAGCTTGCCTGCGATGGCTTTGCGAAGGGAAAGGTAACCCGGCACGGGAGTGTAGCGGGAGAAGTTGTCGTCAATAGCCTTTTTACCAGCCTCCTTGATGAAATCAGGAGTGTCGAAATCAGGTTCTCCGACCGACATGTTGATCACGTCTACGCCCGCAGCTTTCAATTCTGCGCTCTTTTGCGACATGGCGAGAGTGGCTGAGGGAGCCAATGCTTGAATGCGCTGAGAAATCTGTATCATATTTTTAAAGACAAATTTTGTATTTTCCGCGAAGTTAACCATAATCGTTAAAGAGTCAAAATTATTTTGGGTAAAGATTAATTTTTTTAGTTAATTTTGCCGATGTGTAATCCAAAGGGTTGCAATCTGTAAGTTTGTAAATCAAATAGTAAATAATCTATGAATAAAAATGCGTTTTTTTTGAAGCCGGTCCGTCTGGCTCTTATAACTATGCTGGCATTCTTGATGCCTGTCTTAAATTCCTGTCAGAAAGAGACCGCCGACACCCGCGATCTTCTTGCCACTGTGCCATCTTCTTCGGGGATAGTTGCCGGAATCAATCTCAAATCGATGCTTGAGAAAGCCGGATGCAAGGTAGATGGATCAGACATTACTCCGGGGAATGAGGTGAGTGCCTGGATTGAAAGCCGTAAAGACGAGAAGGATTCCAATCTCCGTGCGCTGAAGCTGATTCTTGATGGTGAAAGCGGTATAGACCCCTCGGTGGCAGTCTATTTTATGGATGCGTACAACAGTTATGTTACGGCGTCGCTTGCCGACACAAAGAAATTCGAAGAGTTTGTGGTAAGTCAAAGCGGAAGTCAGTTTGAAGATTCCGGAGACGGGGTGCGCACATGCGGAAATATTGCGGTAAAAGGTGCGCAGGCATGGATATGTGTATCTTCCTACAATACAATCGATGCCAAGGCAGTTGCCAATTATGCAAACCTGGGAGATAACCAAAGCTTCATGAAGAATGAAATTGCTTCTTCGATAGCCACGATGACAGCAGACGTGGTCGGCTGGGGCGACATAAAAGCATTCTCAAAACATGGATTCTCCTTTAATCAGCTTTCATCGGCAAGCATGTTTATGAATGCTGTGTTTGAAGATGCGTCGGCTCTATCCTTCAACCTTGATTTCCAAAAAGGGAAGACTGTCGGTTCTGTGAGCGTGCTGAACACAAAGGGGGAGAATGCCAAATATCTATTGCCTGCATCCAAGGTGGATCTTTCCACAGTGAAAAGTCTCGGGGACCATGCAGAACTGCTGGTTGCCATGACAATCACCAAGGATTTTACAAAGAAATTGGAAAAGATCGGTGGTGCCATGCTCAGTTCTCTTACGGAAGCTCTCAAACCTGTTGACGGGACCGTGGCTTTGGCTTGTGGTAATCTTGACAGTGATGAGAAATCTTTCAGCGGTGTTGTCACCACAGACGGAGAACTCTCTCGTGAATTCATGACGGAACTGTCGGAGTTTGGAGCGACAAAAAAAGACGGAAAACTTGTGAGAGTGTCGAAAGGTTCACTGACCGGAAATCTTGAAGTGGACAAGGCTGCGGATTATCTGAAAGGTTCTATTCTCGGAATGGTTATAAATCCTCAGGTTGGCGTATTGGATAATGTTCCGGTATTTATAAATACTCTTGCCGTGACTCTTGTCCCACAGGGGAGCGGACTGAAGTGTGAGATCATTGCATTGAGCAATGATCAGTCAAAAAACATGTTTCTTTCGTTTATTGAGAACGATACGAAGAAATGAGCGATCGAATGATTGATAAGATCGAGACGATAGAATTGGAAGGGATGCTTCCGCGCGTTTTTGTGTCGGAAAGCATCCCGCCATCTGATGTCTGGAAAACATCCCTTGTATTTAAACGCGGGTGCAGGTATCTTGTGGAGGCGGCGAGCGGAGGTGGCAAATCCTCATTATGCTCTTATGTATATGGTGCACGTGTCGATTATGAAGGGACCCTCAAATTTAACGGCAGCGATGTTTCCGGAATTGGTATTGACGATTGGCAGTGCCTGCGCCGCAATAATTTAGCTTATCTTCCTCAGGATCTGTCATTGTTCCCCGAATTGACGGCACTTCAAAATATCCAGTTGAAAAATTCACTGACAAATCATGTTGCGGAAACTATGATTGAAGAATGGCTTCAAGAGTTGGGGATCGATTCCCGACGAGATTATCCGGTGGGGAGGATGTCGATCGGGCAGCAGCAGAGGGTGGGTATAATCAGGGCCGTCTGCCAGCCGTTTGATTTCATAATTCTTGACGAGCCTGTGAGCCATCTTGACGAGGACAACAACCGGAAGGCGGCAAAGATTATTCAGGAAGCTGCCGATTCGCAGGGTGCGGGCATAATTTCCACCTCTGTCGGGAATCCACTATTTTTGTCAGACACCATTAATCTGCGCTTGTAGTTATGAAATTGATTTCAAAATTGTTGCGTAAAAATACGTCTTTGGCTCGCATTGCCGGATTCATACTTTCAAATTTTATCGGATTGGCGATAATAGCAGGCGGTATACAGTTTTATACAGATGCCCGTTCGCTATGGGCGTCAGACGACAGTTTCATCAAGTCTGACTTTCTTGTGGTCAATAAGAAGGTGACCTCTTCCAATTTGTGGGATGATTCAGGCTCCGGTTTTACCGTTTCAGAGATAGACGATATCAGGAGTCAGCCATGGGTCAGAAAGGTGGGGGGATTCTCCTCTACCGACTATAGGGTGTGGGCGTCTGTCGATCAGGGAGGCAGAGGATTGTCTACCATGTTGTTTTTTGAGTCTGTGCCTGACGATTTTGTCGATGTGGAAGGGGATGAATGGCGGTTTAAGGAGGGTGACGCGGTTGTCCCGATAGTGATATCGAAAGATTATCTTGCCCTATACAACTTTGGGTTCGCATCTTCAGCCGGCTTGCCACAGATGTCGGAAAATCTTATATCAGGGATACCGTTGACTCTCAGCCTTTCGTCGGAAGACGGGAGCCGGACAAGGCGGATGCGTGGAAGGATAGTAGGGTATTCGAGCCGGTTGAATACGATTCTTGTGCCTGAAAGTTTCATGGCATGGAGCAATTCGGAGCTCGGCAGGGGGATGGCGGTGAGCGATCCGTCAAGATTGATAATAGATGTGAGCAGTCCGGGTGATGTGGCGATAAAGGATTATCTGGAGGCGCACGATCTTGAGGTGGCGGGGGATAAAAGCGGGTCGTCGGCATCCTATCTGTTGAAAGTGGTCACAGGGATAGTGCTTGGGGTCGGCGGAGTGATAACAGTGCTTTCATTTTTCATATTGCTTCTTTCCATGTCTTTGCTAATGGAAAAGAACCGAAGTAAACTTCATTCCCTTCTTATGCTCGGGTGTCCATTGAGGGATGTTGCATCCCCCTATGTCAGAATCGTGGTCGTGTCATCGCTATGTGCCGGCGTTCTTGCCATATGTGGTGTCGGCTTGTTGAGATGGTTCTATATTGACGATCTTGCGGGTCTCGGCGCGGCTGCCGGCAACGGATGGTGCGGTGTTGTCACGGCAATAGTGCTTACCCTGATAATCATTCTGTTGAATATATATTCGGTCAGGAAGAAAGTAAGGTATGCCTGGCGATAATACTATTCATTTATATGAGATTTTCAGACCTGAAAAATCCTTTTTAGATAAGATGCCAATTTTATAACGATAGCGACACTCCATACACAGGGCGCAGCCACATGCCGGATCACATTCTATATGATTCGGTGCCCTATGCTGCCATAGCCTGACACAAATCATACGGTTCCGGTGCAATTTTGTCTCTATGCGGAAATCATACATTTATCAAAACATACATTCGTCATAGGGGCTTTTGTTATAAATGGTTAATATTGTTAATTAACAGTGTTAATGATTAGGTTAAAAATGTATAAAGGAAAATAAAATTCTTACATTTGCGATGATTTTGACGGGAAGTAGCCGGGAAAACTCAAGAGAGCCTTGAAACAACTCGTAAAAATCCATGATACCAAAAGGATAAAGAACCTGAATACACAAGCTTAACTATCTTAAGAACATTAGATTTGATATTTGGATTATGGTACGGACTTAACACCGGGAAAT
>JAIDJJ010000308.1 GCA_029052265.1 Muribaculaceae bacterium | reverse complement strand
TCCATCATAAATATCAAAAATCTGCTCGACAAATCCTCTCAATTCCTTCGACAAATAAATTTAAACAGTTTCTAAGCTAAGAAATAACTAACCAGCAAAACTATTTCTATGAACTCATCCTTAAGACTATTCGGATCTGCCTCAGTTTTAATATTATGCAGTCCCTTTCTCAATGCCGGCGTAAAAACGGTAACGGTTAAAGAACCCGGTACACTTGCACAGAAAGTGGGAATGGACAACCGATATAATGTTAAGGCTCTTAAAATAAAAGGTGCCCTCAACGCTGATGACGTGCGTTTCCTGCGAGATATGGCAGGTGGCGATACGTTGTTCAATTCTACTCCCGGAAAACTTGTAGATATAGACTTGTCAGAAGTGTCGTTTGTCCCGGGAACGGAATCTTTTCTGAACCACGGATCTAAATATATTATTACCGGGCAGCATACTATACCTCCGACCTTTCTTTATAAGTGTCCGGTTGAACGTGTCGTATTCCCGTCAAAACTTGACACAATAAACAATTGGGCATTTACATCTACCAACATAAAGGAATTTATTGTGCCTGACGGAGTTTATGTCGCACCGAGGACAATTGCCAAATGCGAGAACCTTGAAGATCTTAAATTGTCTGATACTAAAGGTCAGGCACTTGCTCCTTCCCAATATGGGTTGCCGAAGCTTCGTCGAGCTGTATATGGCGATGTCGATTATGTGGCGGGCGGAAGTTTTATTGACCTGGAGGATGTGGAAGAGATTGTATTTGAAGGATTGATTGGTCACATGGACGGGTATTGTGTGACAAATTGTCCGAAACTTAAAAGAATAATTTTCAAAGGACCTATTGCAAGCACCGGCGGCTCACAGTTTGTGAAGGATTGTCCGGAACTTGAAGAAGTCCGGTTTGATGGTTTGATATTTAGTACCGGGTTTGGCGAACCGGTGAATTGCCCAAAGCTGAAAGGTTATACCCAAAATGGCGTGGTGCTATATGGAGATTCCTCTGTATTCAGAATAGGGACGCTTGAAGATGTGGTCAATGATTCTAAGATGAAAGCTCACGCCGAGAAAATGCTTGATTATAAAATCAGGACTCTTAATGATCCATTTGATTCATTTCTTGAAATGATTGAGGTCTCTAACTTCGAGGAGACAGAAGAAATGGCAAAGGCGCTTGGCAATGATGTTATGTTGGAGAAGATTGCTCAAATTGTAAAACCGATCAGGGCTGATA